>DATCYI010000440.1:0-2272 GCA_036570385.1 Acidimicrobiales bacterium
TGGTGTCGGAGGGGGGACTTGAACCCCCACGTCCTTACGGACACTGGCACCTGAAGCCAGCGCGTCTGCCAATTCCGCCACTCCGACGTGGAGGTGGCGATGGTAGCGCCAGCCACCGGGGCCGCCACAGTCGACGCTGCATCCGAGGTTGGGGGCAGGAGTGCACGGCTGGCGGGCATCTGTGCCCCCAACCTCAGCGGGGACGGAGGTTGGGGGCAGGAGTGCACGCCTGGCGGGCATGGGTGCCCCCAACCTCATCGGGGGGATGGGGTTCTCGAACCGCCCATCTGGAGCGCGCCCGGTAGCCTCGGCGCCGATGGGAATCCGAGGGTTCGAACGACGCCTCGAGCGCATGGTCGAGGGTGCGTTCGCCCGGGCCTTCAAGAGCGGGCTCCGCCCCGTGGAGCTCGGACGACGCATGATCCGCGAGATGGACGACCACCGCTCGGTCGGCGTCCGGGGCGACACCGTCGTGCCCAACAGCTTCACCGTCGCCCTCTCCACCAGCGATCTCGAGCAGTTCGAGGGCGTGCAGGACAGCCTCGCCCGCGAGCTGGCCGACGCCGCCCGCGAGCACGCGCGCGACGAGGGCTACAGCTTCATGGGGCCCGTCGAGGTCCACCTCGAGGAGGACGCCGGCCTGCACACGGGCGCCTTCCAGATCACCGGTCGGATGCGCGAGGGCGAGGGCGGCAGCGGGGCCGGATCGATAGTGCTGCCCACGGGCGACCGCTTCACGCTGTCCGAGTCGATCATCACGATCGGGCGCCACCCGGAGTCGAACCTGGTGCTGGCCGACCCGAACGTGAGCCGCAACCACGCCGAGATCCGCCCCCAGGGCGACCGCTACGCGGTGGTCGACCTCGGCTCCACCAACGGCACCAAGGTGAACGGGCTGCGGGTGACCACCCAGGTCCTCGACGACGGCGACGAGCTGACGTTCGGGAACACCCGGATGCGCTTCGAGGCGTCGTAGAGAACACCGTGCCCGACCAGCTGCTCAACCTCCTCAAGCTCTTCCTGCTGCTCCTGCTGTACCTGTTCTTCCTGCGCGTCCTGCGCGCCGTGTGGGCCGAGATCAACCCGCCGAAGAACGTCGAGGCCCCGGCCAAGCCCAAGCGCGAGCGGGGCGGTCGCCGCCCGGGCGGCCGCAAGGCGGCCGGCGCGCCGCTGCTGCGGCTCCTCGCCCCACCGGAGCTGAAGGGCCGCACCTTCCCGCTCGGTGAGGAGGTGACGGTCGGACGGGCCGCCGGCTGCCAGGTCACCATCGACGACACGTACGCGTCCCAGCTGCACGCGCGCGTCTTCATGCGCGACGGCCAGGTCTACGTCGAGGATCTCGGCTCGACCAACGGCACGTACCTGAACCGTCGCAAGGTCACCGGTCCGATGGTCGTGCAGCGTGGCGACCAGCTCCAGATCGGCAACACCGTGCTGGAGCTGTCGTCGTGAGCGTCGTCCTGCGGGCCGGCGCGTCCTCAGACGTGGGTCGCCTGCGCCAGATCAACCAGGACAGCTTCGTGCTGCTCCCCGACCGCGACCTCTACATCGTCGCCGACGGCATGGGCGGCCACCAGGGCGGGGAGGTGGCGTCGCGCCTCGCCATCGAGACGATCCAGGTCGCCTACGACGCGCCCAGCGCCGACGCGCTCTCCGAGGCGCTGGCGGTGGCCAACCAGCGCATACACAACCAGGCCGCGGCCGACCCGAACCTGCACGGGATGGGCACCACCGTTGTCGCTGCGGCCCTGATGTCGGCCGACGGAGTCGACGCGGATGACGACGAGGACCACCCTCAGCTCCTGATCGCCAACGTCGGTGACAGCCGGGCCTACCTGTACCGCGACGGCGACCTCATCCAGCTCACCGACGACCACAGCCTCGTGGCCGACATGGTGCGCGAGGGCCGCATCAGCCCGGCCGAGGCCGAGGTCCACCCGCAGCGCAACATCGTCACCCGCGTGCTCGGCGTCTACGAGCAGGTCGAGGCCGACCTGTGGCCGGTCGACCCGGTGAGCGGCGACCGCATCGTGCTGTGCTCCGACGGGCTCTTCAACGAGGTCGGCGACGACCAGATCAGCGCCGTGCTGCGCCGCCTCGACGACCCCCAGGACGCGTCGGCCGAGCTCGTCCGCCTGGCCAACGAGGGCGGCGGGCGCGACAACATCACGGTCGGCGTGCTCGACGTCGTGGACGACGGCGGCGTGGCGCAGCGGGCCTCCGCGGCGCTGGCCGGCGGCAGCTCCGGCCTGCAGTCCGACCGCGACCTGAG
>DATCYI010000441.1:0-1962 GCA_036570385.1 Acidimicrobiales bacterium
CGACTTCGCCGAGGACTTCTCGACCACCCGCGCCCCTGGCATCGAGGAGCTGTTCGCCAACCTCGAGACCACCACCCGCGCCGAGACCACCGAGGTGTTCGTCGGCGACATCACCGGCGACACCGCCCGTGCCCTGGTCGCTGTCGACGTGGAGGCCACCAGCGCCGCGTCGGGCACCCAGCAGCTGACCGACCTCACCTTCGTCGTCGACCTGGTGCACCTCGACGGCGAGTGGCTCGTCGACCGGGTGAACCCCGCGCCTCAGCCCGACCTCACCGGCGACGGCGTGGAGCAGCCCCCGGCCACCACCACGACGACCGCCCCCGCCCCCGCCCCCTAGGAGCCTGCTCCAATCTCCTAGCCCCACCGCTGTCACCGATCCGCCGCCCACAGCGGCCCCAGCGTGACAGCGAACCGCAGAGAGCGCTCCGTCCGCGCTACTCCGGGCGGGTGGCGCGGCGGCGCAGGCAGAGGCCGGCACCCGTGACGAGGACGGCGGCGAGCAGGGCCAGAGCCGTGCCGTCGGGGCGGGAGGGCGAGGTCGTGCTGGCGGGACGCATGACGCCGAGAACAGAGGTGCCGCCGGCGGCGGCGGGGCGGCCGTCGACCGGTGAGACCGGCTGATCGGGCTCGTCAGCCGCCGGGATCGGCGGCGGCGGGGCGTCTCCGACCGTGGCCCCGTCATCACCGGTGGGCAGCTCGGTCGCCAGCTCTGACACCACCGGCAGCACGATCGAGCTGGGGTGGGCGGCATCGCTCAGCACCGTGACCGGTCCGCCCAGCGAGCTGAGCGCGGCGGGGATCGGCGGCAGGGCGTGGGGAACGTCGTAGGCCGAGATGGTGACCCGCAACCGGTGGCCGGGCCGGATCACCGCCGAGGTCGGGAACACCTCGACGGGCACGTGGATGGCCTCGCCTGGCACCACTGGCAGCACGTCGACGCGGCCGAAGGGGTGCCAGGGCTGGACCGACTGGCCGTCGAGCATCCGCGACCGCTCCGGGTCGACCGCGCGGTGCGACGCGGAGAGCAGGCCGTTGGTCAGGCCTCGCGAGGTGCCGTCGGGAGCCACGTCGCTGACCGCGACGGACACGAGCGCCTCGTCGGTGGTGGGACGCAGCCAGAGATCGGCCTGGATGGGCCCGTTCACGTAGGTCGAGTCGCCGAAGGGCTCGCTGGTGTAGGTGAGCGCGCCCGGCACCGACTCGTCGAGGCGGTTGTCCGTCTCGCACGGCGATCCGGAGAGAGCGCCGATGAGCCACTGGTTGGTGCTGCGGGTGCAGACGCCGGTGACGGGCAGCTGGAGGTAGTCCCGACCGGGCCCGGCCTCGGGCGGCGTGGCGCCGTCGAGCGTGCCGTCGCCCTGCAGGTACCAGCGCTGCGCCGCGAGATCCGGCACGGGCCAGGCCGGTGCCGAGCGGTACTCGTCGACCCCACGCACGTACTGCATCACCTCGGGCACGCACTCGACGCCCGAGTCGAGGCCGCGGACGTGGGCGTCGAACCACTGGAGGCGCAGCGCGTCGGTGGAGGGCACGCCATCGGCGGGGAGGCCCTGGCCGGCGGTGATGTGAGCCCACGGGCCGAGGAGCAGGCGGGCGTCGGTGTGGTCGGCGAGGGCCTCGTAGAGCAGCGGCTCGCCCCGCTGGAAGATGTCGTCGAGGCCGCCGACGATGAACGTCGGGGCGGTGATCTCGTCCGCCACCGAGAGCGGCGAGCGCTGCTGCCAGAACGGGCCGTCGTAGGCCGCTTCGCCGCCGGTCACGGCCTGGAGCACCGTCGAGAGCTGGAAGCCCGGGAGGCCGATCACGTGGTCGAGCAGGGCATCGGGGTGCTCGGTGGCGTTGGCGACCGACAGGACGCTGACCAGGCCCATCCACAGCGGGATGAACGCGGCGTTCACCTGGCCGCCGGCGAAGGTGATGTCGCGGTAGGCGTCGCCCATCGGGATGGTGGCGAACACC
>DATCYI010000442.1:0-10120 GCA_036570385.1 Acidimicrobiales bacterium
TCGAAGCAGCCGGCTACACCGTCACCCAACCCTCCGCAGCCTGAACGCCCACAACGCCACACGAATCGGGGCTCCGCCCCGAACCCCAACCCCGCGCGCCCAGACCACCCCGGCTAGAGCGGCATTTCACCACAGACACCATTCGACGCGAGTGCGATGGCGCGGCGAACGACTGAGCTCAGGACGGGGCTCTCCGAGCATCGGAGCCGGGCCCGTCGGAGCGCAGAGCTCCGCGCCACATCGTTCGGGAACGCCAGCCACGACTCCAGGGCCGCGACCAGCGACGCCGGACCGTGGTCGAGGATGCTCGTCGCCACGGTTCGCTCGATCTGCGCACGATGCAGCGCCAAGTCGTCGTGCTCCTCCACAGCAGCGGCGATCGCCCAGGTGGGAGCGACGTCCGATGGACGACCGTCCTCGACGTACGACCGGTAGGCCGCTGGTGAGCCATGGGGCGCGAGCAGCTCGTCGAGGTGCAGCCATGGAGGTGCTCCAGGTGCGCCGCAGTAGTGACGGAAGCTCGACCACCGATAGCGATCGATCTCGACGCTGGGCCGGATGTCGAGGGGGTTGCGGTGGATGTAGCGCCCCACCGTGCCCAGATACGCATCGGAGTCGACCAACAGCGACTTGAACCGTCCGCGGAACATCGGGCCGTCACGCTCTAGCCGGTGGTTGGCCGCCCGGGTGAAGCGAGCCGACACCAGCTGCATGAAGTCGGAGAGCCCGCCCTCCGGACAGCGAAGTAGCAGGTGGTAGTGGTTGGTCATCAGGCAGTAGGCGTGGACCTCCACTCCGAAGCGGTCGTGCCCCTCGCCGAGGAGGGCCTCGAACATCTCACCATCGGCACGGCTGTGGAACACGCGCTGCTTCGCCACACCACGGTTCATCACGTGGTGCCAGCCGTGCTCCGGGTCCCGTCGAGGCGCGCGTCCCATCACAACAACGATGGCCGCGCCCTATGACACTCCCGCGTCGAATGGTGTCTGACACCATTCGACGCGGGACCAAAGACCCTGGCTGAGACTGACGCGGCCAGGCAGGGTGGCGGGATGCCGATGAACGTCAACCCGATCCCCACCCTCGACGAGCGGATCAACGACATCCGGATGCGGACGGCGGAGATCGTCAACGAGTGGATCCTGCCCAACGAGGCGTCGCTGTGGGGCCTCGGCCGCAACGGCGAGGTGAGCGACCAGGACCGACGGCAGGCCATCCAGCTCCGCGAGGAGATCAAGGAGGTCGTCTACAAGGCCGGCCTCTGGGCACCCCACCTGCCGGCTGAGTACGGCGGCATGGGCCTCGACTTCCTGGCCCACGCCTACATGAACGAGGTCCTCGCCTACGGCATCGGCGCGGCGGCGCTCTTCGGCGTGGTGGCCCCCAACTCGGGCAACCAGTCGATCCTCGTGAAGTACGGCACCGAGGAGCAGAAGCAGAAGTGGCTCATGCCGCTGATCGACGGCGAGATGGAGAGCGGGTTCTCGATGACCGAGCCCGCCAACGCCGGCTCCGACCCGCGCAGCCTCACCACCAGCGCCGTGCTCGACGGCGACCACTGGGTGATCAACGGCCACAAGTGGTTCACCTCGAACGGCATCGACGCCGACTTCTTCATCGTGATGGCCCGCGTGGCCGACAGCGACGAAGCGGCCAAGCGGCGCGAAGGCACCATGGCGCAGTTCATCGTGCCGGCCGCCACGAAGGGCGTGGAGATCGTGCGCGGCGTCGGCGTCTGGGGGAGGTCGGCATCGGACCACTGCGAGATCGTCTACGACGACGTGCGCATCCCGAAGGAGAACATCCTCGGCCGAGTCGGCGACGGGCACCAGGCCGCCCAGGATCGCCTCGGCGCCGGTCGGGTGTTCCACTGCATGAACTCGATCGGCCAGATGTGGCGGGCCTTCGACCTCATGGCGGAGCGTGCCCTCACCCGCGAGGTCCACGGCGGCCTGCTCAAGGACAAGCAGTTCGTGCAGGGCTTCATCGCCGACAGCTACATCGACATCCAGGCCGCTCGCCTCATGACCATCCACGCCGCCGAGAAGGTCGACCAGGGGCTGCAGGCCGCCCGCACCGACATCTCCGCGATCAAGATCGCGGTCCCCGCGGCCTACTCACGGGTCGTCGACCGGGCCATCCAGGTGTGGGGCGCGGCCGGCGTCAGCAACGACCTGCCGCTGGCGTCCATGTACCTGGGCGCCCGCACGCTGCGGATCGCCGACGGGCCCGACGAGGTCCACAAGGTGCTCATAGCCAAGAACGTCCTCGGCGCGTACGACGAAGGCCAGAGCTGGGACTTCGGCAGCTGACCGCTCGTCGAAATGGTGTCTGACACCATTCGACGCGATCAGGGGAGGCGGTCGGGAGCGGCGTAGGAGAGGAGGGCTTCGCGGTCGTCGCTGAGCACGAAGCCGGCCTCGATCGCTTCATCGGCCGCGGCCTCGAACCGCTGCTCGTAGTCGCTGCTCGACCCGTACCTGTCGGCGAGGGACTCAGGCGGGAGCGGGATGGTCTGGCCCGAGAGGATGCACACCACATCGCCGCCGGGCCCGGGTTCGCCGGTCAGCACGTCGACGGGGACGTCGACCGGCGGAGTGCGGATGCCGCCAATGGCGATGCCGTCGGGGTCCCTGGCCAGCGTGGGAGACGCCGAGCCGGCGACGAGCTCGAGCCTTGGGGCGATCGGGGGCAGCTCCCCACTGGTGACCCAAGAGACGAGCGAGCGGTAGGCGGCCTTGGCGACCACGTGCATCGGACCGTCGTTGATGGCCCCACAACCGAGGTCGGCGGATCGATCGCCGACCAGGCGGGTGTCGGCGTGCGCGGTGCCGGCCACCTCCCAGAGGCGGAAGGTGTCGGTGTCGTCCTGGCGGACAAGGGCGGACGAGAAGATCCCGGTGACGTCGGTCTCGGACTGGAGCTCAAGCACCGGCACGTCAAGATCGGTCCGCAGGATCGCGGGCGGGCCGGCGAGCGCGCTGGCGATGTCCGCCGGCTCTCCACCAGCGCTGACCGGCAGACCAGATCCGCCGCGGCTGTGGACCAGGAAGCCGTCGAAGGCCTCGGTGAGCGGCTGGACGCCGTTCACGTAGGTGACGAGCGCGAACGCAGACTGCGACTCGCCGGCCGCGATCACGTGGGACGGATCCACGTCGCCGAGGGCTGCTCCCCCACCGCGGAGCGCCCGCGCCACCTGCGTGAAGATGTCGTAGGCGTAGTCGTCGCCCGGGTGCTCGAGATCGCCGTAGCGAGACGGGTCGATGTTGCGGATGCCCTGTCCCGCTCCCGCCGCCTCGGACTCGGGGGTCGTGACGCGCACGGGTCCCCCGTTGATGCCGATCACCTGGGCCGACACGCCCACCCAGATGTCGCCGTTGCGGGTGATGTCCTCGTGGAGCATCTGCCAGTCGGGGTCGGCGTCGAGCCCGCCGCTCACGTTCAGCCACTCCACCACCACGACGCCGCTGGCGTCGGCCGGGTCGACCGGGCGACGCACCACGACTCGGGTCCGGAAGGGGGCCTCGACCTCGGGCGAGAGGCTCCAGCGTCCATCGGGGCTGAGCTCGCCATCGACGGAGTAAGAGGTGGCCGACCCTGCCGCCTCGTACTCGGCCTGCTCGTAGCTCGCGGCATCGAGGGCGGCTTCCGGCGGAGCTGACGAAGCGATGTTGACGCCATCGCCGCCGGTGAGCTCCGTGGAGATGTCAGCCGCCGGGCCCTCGGGCCGCTCGACGGTCGTGGTCGTGCTGCTCACGTCGGCCGCCACGTCATGCTCCCCTCGCTCGCTCGTGCCAGAGCCGTCGTCGGAGCACGCGGCGAGCAGCACCGCAGCGCCCACCGTCGCCCTCAAACCCCACGACCTCCGACGCCCCCGCACGGCGGGCTGTCTACCAGGCGCTGCGAGAGCCCCGGCCATCGCGACTGACACCATTCGACGCGGTCAGGCGTCGGAGGGGGCGCTGCCTCGCCAGGTCACCGCGAGGAGGGTGGCGTCGTCGCCGGGGCGGCCGTCCTGGTGGTCGATCACAGTTCGCACGGCTTGGCGCAGCACCTCGGCGGGGCTCTGACCGGCGTCGATGAGCCCTGCGACGAGCTCAGCCAGGCGCTCCTCGCCGAAGTGCTCTCCGGCGGGCGACCGGGCGTCGGTGACGCCGTCGGTGATGAACAGGACGGTCTCGCCGGGTTGCAGCTGCACGTCCGTGACCGACGGCGGCCCTTCCAGCCCCGCGGGGCGCGACGCGGGGCACGGGATGCGCGACGGGGCGGCGTGGCGTCGCAGCAGCAGCGGCTGCGGATGCCCTGCGTTGGCGATCTGCATCCGGCCGGAGTCGAGGTCGAGGGTGGCGGCCTGCGCGGTCACGAACCGGGAGTCACCGAACTCGGATCGGATCACCTCGTCCATGGCCACGAGCGACCCTGCCGGATCGGCGCCGGCACGGCGTGAGCTCCGGTAGGAGGCCACGGCCACGTTCGCCATGCGGCTGGCCTCGAGCCCGTGGCCCATGGCATCCATGATGGCCAGGTGCGCGGTGCGCTTGGTCACGGCGTAGTCGAAGGCGTCGCCGGCGATGCCGTGCGACGGCTGCAGGAAGCCGGCGATCGATGCCTCAGGCGCAGGGAAGGTCAGCGGCGGCAGGAGGGCCCAGCGCATCTCGGCGGCCAGCGAGAACGGCCCGTTGCGCTTGCGGAGCGTTATGTGGTCGCCGTACTGAGCCTTGGAGACGAGGAGCTCACCGGTGAGCGAGCCCACGGTCTCCCAGCTGTCGAGGGCGATGGAGCCGTCGTCCACCAGCCCGATGACGCCGATGCGGTCGGCCGAGTCCTTGGCCGGGATCCAGAGGCGCCGGCGCCCGCCGCCCAGGGGCTCCTCGATCACCCGCTCCAGGCGGAACGCCTCGCCTGGTCCCGAACCCTCGATGTCGTAGGTGCGGTCGTCTGCGGCAGCGAAGCTCACCAGGACCCGCTGGTCGTAGTCAGCGAGGAGCAGGCTCAGCTCTGATCCGCCGAGGTGGGTGACAGCGCTGGCCAGCTCGCGCTCGATGTCGTCCGGGTAGAGCCCGTACGACGCCAGCAGGAGCTGCTTCAGCGTGCGGGCGAGAGCGGCGAGCTGCTGCGTGTAGTCCATGTCGCACGTTGTGTGCCCAGCGAGCCGCTCGTCGGAACCTCCGCGGCAAGACGCCCGCGGGGAGGTGGATAGCGTCCGTGACCATGGCGGCGCTGTTCGAGCTCGAAGACGTCGTCGTCGAGGTCGATGGCCGATCGATCATCGACGTCCCGAACCTGGTCATCCCCGACTCGGGCAT
The DNA here is from genome assembly GCA_036570385.1 of Acidimicrobiales bacterium. Lineage (GTDB taxonomy): Bacteria > Actinomycetota > Acidimicrobiia > Acidimicrobiales > VFJN01 > VFJN01. Next base: position 5,307 of record DATCYI010000442.1, read on the forward strand.
CACCGTCGTGGCTGGCCCGTCTGGAAGCGGCAAGTCCACGCTCCTGCGCCTCTGCAACCGCCTCGAGGTGCCCACCCGCGGCGTCATCCGCTTCCGTGGGGACGACATCGCATCCCTCGATCCCCTGGCTCACCGCCGTCGGGTCGGGATGGTGTTCCAGCGACCGGCGCCGTTCCCGGGCACGGTGCGCGACAACCTGGAGGTCGCGGCTCGGACGGTCGACGGCACTGCGTCCGACGGCACGGCTCTCGGCGACGCCGCGTTCGGCGAGCTGCTCGATCGGGTCGGGCTCGACCCGTCGTTCCTAGACCGGCTGGCCGACGACCTCTCGGGCGGTGAGGCCCAGCGGATGTGCCTGGCCCGCACGCTTGTGACCCGACCCGAGGTGCTGCTCCTCGACGAGCCGACCTCGGCCCTCGACCCCCACGCCGCGAGCCTGCTCGAGCGCAGAGCCCGGGAGGTGGCTGATGACGGCATGCCGCTCGTGTGGGTCAGCCACGACCTCGACCAGGTGCAGCGCCTGGCCGACGAGCTGGTGGTGCTGGTGGCGGGCCGCCTGGCCACGTCCGACGAGCGAGCGAGCTTCCTCGCGGCGGAGCTCGACGACGAGAGCGATGCGGAAGGACGACGGTCATGACCGACACCTCTGTCGGCCTCGGAGGCGTGGCGGCGTCGCTGGTGCTCGTCGTCGTGGCAGTCGTCCTGTCGTTGCGCCAGGGCCTCGGCGTGGAGCGGACGATCGCCTGGGCCGCCACCCGAGCCTTCGTGCAGCTGCTCATCGTCGGCTCTGCCCTCGCGGTCGTGCTCGACGACGAAGCTCCGGTGGCCCTCGCCCTGCTCTGGGTGGTCGTGATGGTTCTGATCGCGGCCTACACGATCAGCCGCCGGGCCAAGGTGGTGCCACGGCTGTTCCCGGTCGGCCTCGTGGCCGTCGGGGCGGCGGCGCTCGCCTCGCAGCTGGTGCTGTTCGGGCTCGGGATCTTCGACTTCGAGCCGGTGGCGATCGTGCCCCTCGCCGGGATGGTCGTCGGCAACTCGCTGTCCGCATCCGTGACCGCGGCCCGCCAGATCGTGAGCGAGCTGTCGGGCAACCGCCTCGAGCTGGAGGCGCGCCTCGCCCTCGGTCAGCCCTGGAAGGTCGCGGCGCGCCCCTACGTGCGCTCCGCTGTCCGCACCGCGCTCACCGCGCAGATCGAGTCGACGAAGACGGTCGGGCTCATCGCCCTGCCGGGCGCGATGACCGGCTTGATCCTCGCCGGGGTCGACCCGGTCGACGCCGTGCTCGTCCAGGTGGTGGTGATGTACCTGATCCTCGGCGGAGCCGCCACGGCCACCGCGATCGTCGGGGTGGGCGGAACGCGGCGTTTGTTCACCGAAGACCACCGCCTGGTGAGGCTCGCCCGCCCAGAATCCTGATCGTGGGGTATCGACCACGCTGCGTGGGGTAGGTCGGGGCCATGCGCATCGCAGCAGGTTTGCTCGCCTCCGCCGCCGTCCTCTTCTCCTTCGGCGCCGCCAACCTCATCGGCACCTGGGCCCTCGCCGCCGCAGTCGTGCTCGCGGTGGCCGCCGCGGTCGATGCCGTCATCGTCATGGAGTCGCGGGAGCACCTGGGCGACAGCAGCGCCCGCGAGGCAGCGCTCGTCACCCACCTAGAGCTGCCCTGATCAACCCGTCCCGGCAGCCGCCGGCGTCCGGGGCTCGTAGCCTCGGCCCATGGCCCCCTCCGACGAGATCCTCAACACCGTCACCTGGAAGATCCCGAACGCCCTGGCGCTGGTCGGCTCCCGGTCGGGGGATGAGCGCAACGCCATGACCACGAGCTGGATCACCCAGCTCTCCCAGGAGCCGGTCCTGATCGGCGTCGGGGTCGACAACGAGTCGGTGACGCACCGGCTGATCAGCGGGGGCGGATCCTTCACCGTCAACCTCTGGGACGCCGAGGACACGAAGGTCTTCGTGAAGTTCTCGAAGCCCGCCACCGACGACGGCGCCACCCTCAACGGCCGGGCGGTCCGTCCGGCCACCACCGGTGCTCCGGTGTTCGACGAGGCCCTGGCCTGGCTCGACTGCGAGGTGCGCCACACGCTCGACCTCGGCAGCCACACCCTCTTCGTCGGCGAGGTGGTCGACGCCGCCATGAACGAGCCCGACAAGCGGGCGGCATCCATGAGCGACACGCGCATGAAGTACGGCGGAACCCGCCGCGGGCGCTAGCGGCGCGGCGCGGCGCTCGAGCTAGCCCCCGATGGCGTTGGCGGCTGAGGCCACGATCGGCACCAGCAGCGCCATCGCCATGATGATCGCGACGATCCTCGCCCGGCGACGGGATCGGCGCATGCGCCACGACAGCGACTCGTCGTCCATCACTCCCCCTGTCCGCGGGTGCCATGAGCCATGGGCGAAGTGTTGCACGGCGGCACAGACCTTGACCCAAACGATCGTTTGATGGAGGCTGCCGGCATGGCCCAGAGCACCCCGACCGCGCCCGCTCCCCCGTGTGAGATCGACGCGCTCGACCCACGCTTCTACGACGACCCGTGGGAGGCGTACCGGTGGCTTCGCCAGCACAGCCCGGTCCACTGGGACGCCAAGAACGAGCTCTGGCTCATCTCGCGCCACGAGGACGTCTCCCACATCTCGCGCGACCAGGACACCTACTCGGCGGCTGACGGCGTGCGCCCCAAGGTTCAGGTGCCGATGTCGATCATCTCGATGGACGACCCCGAGCACACCCGCCAGCGCCGCCTCGTGAGCCGGGGCTTCACGCCGGCCAAGGTGCGAGCGCTCACCGATCACATCCGCGAGCTCTCCAACCAGATCATCGACGACATCTCGGCACGCGGCGAGATCGACTTCGTCGAGGACTTCGCCATCCACGTGCCCCTCATCGTCATCTCCGAGATGATGGGCCTCGACCCGGATCAGCGGGTGCGCCTCTACAAGTGGTCCGACGCGATGATGGCCGGCGACAGCGCCGCCGACAGCGACGACGATCCGCTGATGCTCGCCGCGGCCGAGGCCTTCGGCGAGTACGCCGGCATGTGCCTCGAGCTGATCGCCGAGCGGCGTGAGCAACCCGACGCGCGCGACGACATCATCACCGCCCTCACCCGCGCCTACGACGAGGGAGCGCTGGCTCGCGAGGACCGCGCCGGCCAAGACGTCGACGCAGAGGTGCCGCTCACCGACGACGAGCTGATCATGTTCCTCGTGCTCATAGTGGTGGCCGGGAACGAGACGACACGCAACGCGCTGACAGGCGGGTTGCTGGCCTTCTCGCGCTTCCCCGACCAGAAGCGCCGCGTGATCGAGGATCCGTCGCTGTGGGACACCGCCGTCGACGAGATCATCCGCTACGTGTCGCCGGTGATGTCGTTCTCCCGCACCGTCACCCGCGACCACACCTACAAGGGCGTCGACCTGAAGGCCGGCGACAAGGTGTTCCTGCTCTACCAGTCGGCCAACCGCGACGAGGACGTGTTCGACGCGCCCGACGAGCTCAGGGTCGACCGCGACCCGAACCCGCACCTCGCCTTCGGGATCGGCACCCACTACTGCATGGGCGCCAACCTGGCTCGCGCCGAGGTGCGGGTCGTGTTCGAGGAGCTGTTCCGCCGGTTGACAGACATCCAGGTGCCCGACGGCAGCGTCGGCCGCCGGGGCCAGTCGTCGCTGGTGCTGTCGCTCGAGCACCTCCCCGCCTCGTTCACCCCCGAACCGACCAGCGCGTGAGCGCCCCGACGGTCCCCGCCGTCGACGCCCGCACCCGCATCCTCGACGCCGCCCTTCGCCTCATGGGCGACCAGGGCTCGGCGGGAGCATCGATGCGCCAGCTGGCCGCGGCCAGCCGCGTCAACGTCGCCACGATCTACCACTACTTCCCGTCGAAGGCCGACGTGCTGCGATCCGTCGTCGAGGAGCGTCGCTACAGCGAGCGCCTCGACGCCGAGACACCTCCGCTGTCGACGGACGCGCCGCCGCGGGAGCGGCTGATCGAGCTGCTCGACTGGTTCTGGCGCCGCACGCTGGAGGAGGAGTCGGTCTGGCGCCTCCTGGTTGGCGAGTCGATCCGCGGCGAGGCCGCCGCCACGTCGACCACCGCCGAGGTGGTCGGCGCTCTGACCGCCACCCTCGAGGGGTGGTTGGCCGACTGGTTCCCGGAGCTCACGTCTCCGCCGGCCGCGGTCGCCCGCGTCGTGCAGGGCCAGATCTTCGCTCTCGTGGTCGAGCACCTCGCGCTGGCCCCGGTGCCCCCGGCAGAGGCACGCGCTCGCGGCGAGGAGCTCGCCGCCATCGTCTTCCCCTGACGGGTCGTGGTGGCCTCACGCGCACAAAAGCCCAGCAAACGCTGAGGATGCTTCGTTACCATCGACGCCGCAGGTGACCACGAGGCGGACTCGTGGTCGGGGCTCATGGAGGACCGCTCGTGTCCCTCTCCACTCCCGAACAGCCGCGCACGACGCGGCGTGAGGCGCCAGACGAGGGTTCTGACCGCCTCCAGGTCGTCACCACGCCGTCGCCCGGCTCCGTGGCCTCAGAGGTGGCGCCGCTCGTCCATCGTCTCCTCGGCCACGACGCCGACGTGCGGGTCGAGCTCTGGGACGGCAGCGCGATCGGCCCGCGGGACCCGGTCGGCACTCTCGTCGTCCGCTCCCCCGACGCGCTGAGCCGCATCCTGTGGGCGCCGGGCGAGCTGGGGCTGGGCCGTGCCTTCGTGGCCGGCGACCTCGACGTCGAGGGCGACATCATCGAGGTGCTCGGCGCGCTACGCGACGCGGCAGGCGACAAGCTCGGCACGGGTGTGGTGACCG
>DATCYI010000443.1:0-4697 GCA_036570385.1 Acidimicrobiales bacterium
GCGGCCGGGGGCCGTACGGGTAGCGACCCGTGTCCCCCACGTAGACGAGGTGCTCGGCCGGCAGCAGGTCGATGAGGGCTCGGGCGACGGTCAGGCCACCGAAACCGCTGTCGAACATCCCGATGGCCCGCTCGTCCACGACGCTCAGGCTACGTACGAGAGTCCTGACTCAGGACACTGGACACCGGCCAGTGGCTGCGCTCCATGATCCAGGTCTGGGTGGGTCGGGCCGCGCACGGGCCGTCGTCGGGCACGCTCGTGCCTTCGAACCGGTAGCCCAGCTTCTCGGGCACCCTGGCGCTGCGGTGGTTGGTGTCCTCGCACTGGATGCGGACCCGCTGCACGCCGGGCACCTGGAACGCGGCATCGGTGAGGGCACGTGACACAGCGGTGGCCACGCCCCTGCCGCCGCGGTCGGCGCGCACCCAGTAGCCGATGTCGAGCTGCTCGAGACCGGCGCGCCCGTGCAGCCCGCTCCCGCCGACGACGATGTCGTCCTCCAGGGGCGAACCCGGTGGAGCGGGCTCCACGATCGAGTAGCCGAAGTCGCGGCGCTGGTCCCAGAGCGCTTCGGCGGCCGCGAAGAAGGTGCCGATGCTCGCCTCGGTGGCGGGCTCCTGCGCCCACGCCATCCATGGCCGCAGGTGCTCGAGGCTCTCGTTGATGGCCGCCACCGCAGCCCGCGCCCGCTCGGGGCGGACCCTCACCAGCGCCATGCCGTCGGCGAGATCGACCCTCTCGGGTGGTGCGTCGGGGTAGGCGGGATCCTCTTCGGCCATCGGCAGATGCTCGCCGGTCGGGAGGCCGCTGGCGAGCCGATTGCCGGCGCGACCTACGCTGCCCCCATGGCCGATCTGACCCTCTGGCACAACCAGCGCTGCTCGAAGAGCCGGGGCGCTAAGGAGATCCTCGAGGAAGCAGGCGTGGGCTTCACGGAGCGCCGCTACCTCGACGAGCCGCCGAGTGCCGCTGAGCTCGACCGCGTGCTCGAGATGCTGGGCATGGAGCCGTGGGAGCTCGCGCGCATGGGCGAGCAGGTGGCCAAGGACCTCGACCTCAAGAGCCTCCCGCACGACCGTGGCCGCTGGGTCGAGGTCATGGCCCAGAACCCGGTGCTCATCGAGCGCCCGATCCTCGTCACCGACGACGGTCGTGCGGTGGTCGGGCGCCCGCCGGAGAACGTCCGCAGCCTGCTCGAGAGCTGAGCTTCCTGGACGGTTAGGCGCCGCCGCGGGCCGGGTAGGCGCGCGCCATGACTGCTGAGCTGACCGACAAGAAGATCGCCTTCCTCGTCGCCAACGAGGGCATCGAGCAGGTGGAGCTCACCGAGCCGTGGAAGGCCGTGGAAGCGGCGGGCGGGCAGCCCTTCCTCGTGGCCCCGGACAGCGGCACCGCACAGGCGTTCAACCACCTGGAGGCGGCTGACAGCTTCGAGGTCGACCGCACCACCGGTGAGATCCAGGTCGATGAGTTCGACGGCGTCGTCCTGCCCGGCGGCGTGGCCAACCCCGATGCGCTGCGCATGGACGAGCCCGCCATCACCTTCCTCAAGGCTTGGGCAGAGGCCGGCAAGCCGATCGCCGCGATCTGCCACGCCCCGTGGACCCTGGTGGAAGCCGGACTGGTCCGCGGGCGGACGCTGACCTCGTGGCCGAGCTTGCAGACCGACATCCGCAACGCCGGCGGCACCTGGGTCGACGAGGAGCTGAAGGTCTGCACCGGGGCGCCGAGCGTCCTCGTGACGAGCCGCAAGCCCGACGACCTGCCCGCCTTCTGCGCCAAGCTCATCGACGTGATCGCCGAGGCGACCATCAACGCCTGACGGCGATCCTGCGCTGCCGGGCGGACTGACCCTCCGAGATCAGAAGTAGATGGTGGCCTTGGCCCGTGCTTCGACCGTGTCGATGTCGTCGGTCCAGACGCCGGCCGACAGGTACTTCCAGCCGCCGTCGCAGACGATCATGACGATGGTTCCCTCGTCGATGAGGTTGGCGGCCTTCACTGCACCAGCCAGGATCGCGCCGGACGAGATGCCTGCGAACACGCCGACCTCGGTGAGCCGGCGGCACCACTCGATCGACTCGCGGGGGCGCACGATGAGCCGGCGGTCGAGCAGGTCGAAGCCGTCGTTGTCCAAGAAGACGGGCGGGATGAAGCCTTCGTCGATCTGCTTGAGACCGTCCACCATCTCTCCGGCGGGCGGCTCGATGGCCCAGATCTGCACGTCAGGGTTCCGCTCCTTCAAGAAGCGGCCGACGCCCATGAGGGTTCCGGCGGTGCCCAGGCCAGCGATGAAGTGCGTGAGCTCGGGCACGTCTCGCCAGATCTCGGGGCCGGTGCCCTCGTAGTGGGCCTTCGGGTTGGCCGGGTTGCCGTACTGGAAGGGGAACCACCACTCGGGGTTCGCCTCCGCCATGGCCTGTGCCCTGCGCATCGCGCCGTTGGACCCCTCGGCGCCGGGGCTGTCGAGGATCTCCGCACCCCAGGTCTCGAGCAGCTGGCGGCGCTCGATGGAGACGTTGTCGGGCAGGACCACCTTCAGGTGGTAGCCGCGCACCTTGGAGATCATGGCGAGCGCGATGCCGGTGTTGCCCGACGACGACTCCAAGATCACCTGGCCGGAGCCCGGCGTGAGCAGCCCGTCCTTCTCGGCGTCGATGATCATCTGCCTGGCGGCGCGGTCCTTCACGGAGCCGCCGGGGTTCTGCCCCTCCAGCTTGGCCAGGATCCGTACGCGCGGGTTCGGGCTGAGCTCGGATATGTCGACGATCGGCGTGTCACCGATGAGGTCGAGGGCTGATTCGTAGACGGCCACGAGGCGCTCCGTAGAAAGTCGACTTGTCTGATCGGGATTCTACGGCGACAGCCGCCCGAAGCACTACCTCGAGCTTTAGGACTCGCTGACGGTGACCGTCTCCTCGGCGATCTCGCCGTCCGCGATCCGGTACGAGCGCAGCACCGGCGCCTCCTGTCGGAGCGACACGATCACGTAGTGCCAGGTCGGCACGGGCGCCTGGGCCACGTCGGTGGGCGACGGGTAGGCGTCGGTGTGCGTGTGGGAGTGCATGACCCCGTTGATCTCGAGTCCGAGGTCCTCGGCGTGACGATCGGCGCGCAGGTGGTCTTTGGGGTCGATCGTGTAGACGCGGCTCGACTCCGCGGCGTTGCGGCACGGGTAGAAGGCCGTGCACCGATCGGTGCCGGGAGGACCGGCGAGCAGACCGCAGGCCTCGTCGGGCAGCCCGTCGTAGGCGTGGCCCACCATCTCCATCCAGGTACGGCGCGTCAGGTGCAGCACGGCGGCGACCATACCGGCGCCGCCCCACGGGTCGGTGCCCGGTACCCTGCGAGACCCCATGCGTGAGACCGGCACCAAGCCCATCGCCAGCAACCGCCAGGCCCGGCGGAACTACGAGATCCTCGACACCATCGAGGCCGGCATCGTGCTGCGCGGGAGCGAGGTCAAGTCGCTGCGGGACGCGAAGGTGCAGATCACCGACGCCTTCGGTCGCATCGACGGCGGCGAGATCTGGCTGCACGGCCTGCACATCGCGCCGTACCTGTTCAGCCAGACCCACACCGGCCACGACCCCGACCGCAAGCGCAAGCTCCTGCTCAACAAGCACGAGATCGAGCGGCTGAGGTCACGTGTCGACCCCGAGCACCTGTCGCTCGTGCCGCTGTCGATCTACTTCAAGGACGGCCGGGCCAAGGTCGAGCTGGCCTTGGCCAAGGGCCGCCGGACCCACGACAAGCGACAGGTGATCGCCGAGCGCGACGCCGAACGACAGCTGCAACGAGCTAAGCGCGGCGACCTCAGCCCTGAGTGACCGATCTGCCGGTAGGATGGGCGGCCCTCCGGGAGACCGGAGGAGGTTCCTTGACACGACCCTTCACGGGGCTGATCGGTTTCGACGTTGAGACCGCTCGGCGATCCATGCGACTCGAGTTGCTCAGACTCGCTAAACGGGGCACCAATACAACTGCCGATGAGCAGTACGCCCTCGCGGCCTAGTCCTTAACAACTAGGTAGTAGAGAGCACCAGTGACCGGTGACGGCGCACGGGGCCAGGTCGCTGCAGCCCGGCAACAGAAGCAGCGGCGGACCGTAGGGAGAGACCACTGACGGCGGGAAAGACCGCTGACATCGGGGAAAGACCCGGCGGCGCGCACCCTGCGTGCGCTCTCGACCCGGCGGGACGCCAGCCGTAGCGGCGTGATCTCGGGAATGGTCGTATCGCGGACGTCGACCGCTTGACGGACGAGGGTTCGATTCCCTCCAGCTCCACGACTGGCCCGAGCACAGGCTCGGGCCAGAGGTGTTTTCGGAGCAGCTCGTCCCGCGTCAGGTGCGGGTTAGGTCGGCGACGCCTGCCAGGCCGGCCAGCTTGTGGGGGTTGCGGATGCCGTAGACGTGGGTGATCCGGCCGCCGGAGACGGTGAGGCCGACGGCTGTGTCGAGCTTGCCGCCGATGTCGAGGCGCGCCCCGGGCGACCCGTTGAGCCACACGGCGCTGACCTCGATGTCGGCGACGCCAGCGAGCTGGGCCAGCAGCCGGGCGACGCGCTCGGCTCCCTGCACCGGACGTCGGGTGGCGGACACCACTCCCCCGCCGTCGGCGACCATCACGGCGTCCGGCGCGAGCACGGCAAGCAGTCCTTCGACGTCGCCGTCGCGGACGGCGGCCAGGAACCGC
>DATCYI010000444.1:0-5209 GCA_036570385.1 Acidimicrobiales bacterium
TTGGCTGGCTCCTGCGCGTCGCCCTCAGGGCGCCGCTGGCGCGGTCCGCTAGCGCTCGGTGAGACGAGCGCGCTGCCGGCGGCGAGGGCCGCCGCGCACAGGCACCAGGTCACGAACCCGAAGCGGCGCTCGGGCGTGCCGATCCAGGCGTAGAGCGGATCCAGGCCCACGACGGCGCCGACGGCGAGAGCCGCCAGCAGCATCGTCACCGCCACGCGGATCGACCGAGGCAGCCGCACCTCGCCGGAGCGCAGCACGAGCGCGGAGCCCGCGGCGACGAGCACAGACACAACGAGCCACTTGACCGGGCCGAACGGGTACCAGCCGCTCGGCACCACGGCCAGCATCGACACCGGCGCGAGGGCGGCGAGGAGCAGCGCGCCGAGCCCAGGGCGCGCCGATCGGCTCGTGCTCCGCAGCGCCACGTCGTCCACAGCCCTCCTTCGACGCCCGAGCCCACCACGCCGTTCCATCGACAGTTCCATCGACCGTTCCATCGACCCCGGCAGCGCTCCGACCCGCACCCCGGATCCCGGATCCCGGATCCCCGTCAGCCACGCGAACCTGCGACATCTTGTCGCCAGAACGACGACAGAAAGTCGCACGTTCGATATCGGTCAACCGACTCCGCCGACTCAGCGCCACCCCGGGCGAACCTGCGACAACTCGTCGCCAGAACGACGACAGAAAGTCGCACGTTCAGTGTCGGTCAACCGACTCCGCTCCGCCGACTCAGCGCCACCCCCGGCGAGCCTGCGACAACTCGTCGCCAGAACGACGACAGAACGTCGCACGTTCGATGCCGGTCAACCGACTCAGCCGACTCAGCGCCACCCCCGGCGAACCTGCGACACCTAGTCGCCAGAACGACGACAGAACGTCGTACGTTCGATGTCGGTCAACCGACTCCGCCGACTCATCCGACTCAGCGCCACCCCGGGCGAACCTGCGACAACTCGTCGCCGGAACGACGACAGAACGTCGCAGGTTGGAGGGGGTGCTCTGCTCTGCTCTGCTCAGTCCTGCTCGGGGCGGAGGGTGGGGAAGAGGACTACGTCACGGATCGAGGCGGTGTCGGTCAGGAGCATCACGAGGCGGTCCATGCCGATGCCCAGGCCGGCCGTGGGGGGCAGGCCGTACTCGAGGGCGCGGAGGTAGTCCTCGTCGACGACCATCGCCTCGGCGTCGCCCGCCGCCTTCTGCTTGGCCTGGTCCTCGAACCGGGCGCGCTGCTCGACGGGGTCGGTGAGCTCGGAGAAGGCGTTGCAGAGCTCGCGACCGGCCAGGATCCCCTCGAAGCGCTCGACCATGTCGGGCACCTCGCGGTGGTCGCGCGCCAGCGGCGAGACCTCCTTCGGGTAGTCGATGACGAACACCGGCCCCCACAGCTGGGCCTCTGTTGTCTTCTCGTAGATCTCGAGCACGAGCTTGCCCGGCCCGTAGTCGTCCTTGACCTCGACGCCGTGCTCACGAGCGATTCGCCGGAGGTCGTCGAGGGGCATGCGCACGTCGACGTGCACGCCGGCGTGCTCCTCGACCAGCTCCGTGAGGGTGGCTCGGCGCCAGGGCGGCGTGACGTCGAGGTCGCGGCCGCCGTAGGTGAGCTTGGTGGTGCCGTGCAGCTCCATGGCGAGGTGGGCGACGAGCTCCTCGGTGAGGGCCATGACGTCGTGGTAGTCGCCGTACGCCTGGTAGAGCTCGAGCATCGTGAACTCGGGGTTGTGGCGGGTGGAGAGGCCCTCGTTCCTGAACACCCGCCCGATCTCGAACACCCGCTCGAAGCCGCCGACCGTGAGGCGCTTCAGGTAGAGCTCGGGCGCGATCCGCAAGAAGAGGTCGAGGTCGAGCGCGTTGTGGTGGGTGGTGAACGGGCGGGCCAGCGCGCCACCGGGGATCGGGTGCAGCGTCGGCGTCTCGACCTCGAGGAACCCGCGATCTTCGAGCCAGCGACGGGTGAGGCTCAGGACGCGGCTGCGCTGGAGGAACGTCTTGCGGCTCTCCGGGTTGGCCCACAGGTCGACATAGCGCTGCCGGTAGCGGGTGTCGACGTCGCTGACGCCGTGCCACTTGTCGCCGAAGCCGCGGCGGGTCTCTGCCAGCATCGTCCACGACGCGACCTTGACCGACAGCTCGCCCCGCTTGGTCTTCACCACCTCGCCCGTCGCACCGACCCAGTCGCCCAGGCTGATGTGGCCGAAGCCCTCGAAGTCGGCAGTGACCGCGGCGAGCGCGAAGAGCTGGATCTCGCCGCCGCTGCCGTCCCGCAGCGTGGCGAACGCGAGCTTGCCCTGCGCCCGGTGCAGCATCACCCGGCCGGCGACGGTCACCTCGATGCCCGTCTCCTCGCCCGGCTCCAGGCCGTCGTGCGCGGCGCGCAGCTCGGCGGTGCTCGCGGTGGTCTCGAAGCGGTAGGGCTGGCGGTGCTGTGAGGTCATGTCCGGTTCTTCTCGAAGATGAGGCGGAGGCCGTGCAGGGTGAGCCACGGCTCCACGTGGTCGATGGCCCTCGACAGCGGGCCGATCAGGCCCGACAGGCCGCCGGTGGCGACGACCGTGGGGTCGGCGTCGAGCTCGGTGCGGATGCGCTCGCACATCCCGTCGACCACCGACGTGTAGCCGTAGATCGCGCCCGACTGCATCGACTCGGTGGTGGAGCGCCCGATGACGTTGCGCGGCTCCACCAGCTCCACCCGCCGGAGGGCGGCGGCGCGGGCGAAGAGCGCGTCGAGGCTGATGTCGATGCCGGGGAAGATCGCCCCACCGAGGTACTCGCCCTTAGACGAGATGGCCTCGAAGGTGGTGGCGGTGCCGAAGTCGACGACGATCGTAGGGCCGCCGTAGAGGTCGAAGGCCGCCACCGCGTCGGCGATGCGATCCGCGCCGACCTCCTTGGGGTTGTCGTAGAGCACCGGGAGGCCTGTGCGCACCCCCGGCTCGACCACCAGAGCGGGGAAGCCGAAGTAGCGCTCGGACATGCGGCGGATGGATCCGGTGACCCGGGGCACCGAGGAGCACAGGGCGATGCCGCAGATGTCGTTGTCGTCCCAGCTCGAGCCGTGGAAGCCGAGGAACTCCTGCAGGACGAGGGCGTACTCGTCCGCCGTCCGCTCCACGTTCGTGGCGATGCGCCAGTGGTCTATCAGGTGGGTGTCGGCGAGCCGGCGGTCGAGGTTGCCGGCGTCTTCGGGATCGAGGTCGTACATCCCGACGACGGTCTGGGTGTTGCCGACATCGATGGCGAGCAGGAGCACGTCGTCAGACGCTACGAGGCCGACGCCAGGCGGGCGAACCGTAACGGCGACCGCGGTCAGTCGATGTCGAGGCCGATGTCGAGCGCCGGGGCCGACTGGGTGATCTGGCTGGTCGAGAGGAGATCGACGCCGCTGGCCGAGTAGTCGGCCGCGGTGTCGATCGAGATGCCGCCGCTGCACTCGAGCAGGGGGCGGGGTCGGCCGTGCTCCGCAGCCCAGGCCGTGGCCAGATCGACGGCGGCCTTCGCCTCCTGCGGCGTCATGTTGTCGAGCAGCACCGCGTCGGCGCCGGCCTCCAGGGCCTGGGTCAGCTCGTCGGTGTTCGTGGCCTCGACGTGCACGAGCTTGCCGGGCCAGGTCGCCTTGGCCGCGGCGACCGCCTCTGTGATGCCGAGCAGGGCCAGGTGGTTGTCCTTGAACATGACCCACTCGGAGAGGTTGCCGCGATGGTTCACCGCTCCGCCCGCCCTCACAGCAGCCTTCTGGAGGGTGCGCAGCCCCGGTGTCGTCTTTCGGGTGTCCCAGATCCGAGCGGTGCCGCCAGCAGCGGCGGCGTCGGCGAAGCGACGGGTGAACGAGGCGATGCCCGAGAGGTGGCAGAGGAAGTTGAGCGCTGTCCGCTCGCCCGTGAGGATCGAGGCCATCGAGCCGGAGACGGAGCCGATCACCTGACCGGCGGCTATGCGGTCGCCGTCCGCGGCTGCCCACGTCAGCTCTACGGCCGGGTCGAGCTGGGCGAAGGTCTCGCCCGCGCAAGCGACGCCGGCGAGCACGCCCTCCGCCCGCGGCACGAAGTGCGCGACGGCGGTCGCGCCCACCGGCAGCAGCGCGGAGGTGATGTCGCCGAGCGGCGTCAGGTCCTCGGCGAGAGCACGGGCCACCGCCTCGCGCACGGCACCCGCGTGGGGATCGGCTACGGCCATGCCGGATCAGCCGAAGCCGCGGTTGTCCTGCTTGAGGGCGGTGTCGACCGCGAGGCTGGAGGCGACGACGAGGGTGCGCAGCGGGTCCTCGAGCGGGCGGTGGATCTGCACCACGTAGTTGTCGGCCGTGGTGAACATCGTCTTGGCGAGGCCCTCCCACGTCTTGGTGATGCGCGCGACCTCGGTGTCGGTGTGGTCTCGGATCGTGAAGTTCCAGGCCCGCCAGTTCTCGGCGTTGATCGAGCCGAGGGTCTGCCCACCAGCGTCCAGGTTGAAGCGGATCTTGCCGATGGCGTTCTGCTGCACGATGGCGCCGAGCTCGTTGCCGAGGCCGTCCTGCACGACCACGCGGGACTTCATGAGCTTGGCGGGCCGGGTGAGGGCGAGCAGGACGTTGCCGGCCGTGTCGACCACCTGCAGCTTGTGGGTGAGGAACTGGTCGACGTTGCTGACGAGGCGAAGCACCTTCTTGGCCGCCGACTGGCCGACCTGGCGGACGGCGCCGATCTGGGTGCCGTTCTGGTCGTAGATGGCGTACTCGTTGTTGACCTCGATGAGCTTGGCCTTCTGGTTCACGACCAGGACCGGCTCGGTGAAGATCGTGCCGCCGCCGACCGCACCGGTGGCCGCGACGCCGGCCTTGGCCACGTCGGCCACGACCTTCTCGGTCTTGCGCGCCAGGGTGGGGACAGCGCCCACGCCGACAGGCGGGTCGACCGACTGCTTCCCGTGGGATGACACGTGCTCGGTCCACTGGGAGCCATCCCAGTAGCGCATCTCGTGTCGACCGAGCGGGTCGGGGTACCAGTCAGCCGGGGTCGGTTCGCCTTGATCTGTCACCGGGCGAACACTACTGACGCCCCCGCACGCCGCACAGTCGCCGGTCGGGCATCAGCCGAAGACGAAGCGCGCCCGGTAGGCGCCGTCGGTGCCCTCGTGGTCGGAGCGGGTGTGGACTCCCCGGCTCTCGGCGCGGGCGAGCGCGGCGGCGCAGACCGCGCGGCCGACCGTGGCCAGGTTCCGCAGCTCCCACGCC
>DATCYI010000445.1:0-3468 GCA_036570385.1 Acidimicrobiales bacterium
CGAGCACCTCGCGCAGCGGCCCGTCGTCAGGGCCGACCTCGCCAAGCACGGCATGCACGACCTCGGGCGCCGGGCCGAGCTGGCGGCGCACCGGCTTCGGCAGCGACCGCACCACGGCGGTGACCAGCTCCTCGCGCAGCCCCGGCACCAGCCAGTCGAGGCGGGCGTCCTCGACGCGGTCGAGCAGCAGCAGCGGCACGTCGACCGTGAGGCCGTCCAGGTCGGAGGTCGGGTCGTCGGTGTAGGTGAGCGGGAGGTCGACGCCGCCCACGCGGCACCACTCGGGGAACGCGGCGGACGCGTCGAGGGCCGTGGCGTCGCCGCCGACCAGCACCTCAGTGCTGTAGGTGAGTAGCTCGGGCCGGCGCTCCCGCTCGCGCCGCCACCACTTGTCGAAGCGCTTGCCGGTGGTGATGTCGTCGGGCAGCCGTGCATCGAAGAAGGCGACGAGCTCGTCGTCGGTCACCAGCAGGTCGCGCCGGAGGCGGTGCTCGAGCGCGAGCACCTCGACGACGCGCTCGCGGTTCTCGGGCAGGAACCTGTGGGGCGCGTCCCAGTCGCCGGCCACGAGCGCGTGGCGGATGAACATACCGCGTGCGTCGGCGCGGTCGATCCGGTCGTAGGCGACGCGCCGCTTGGACACGATCGGCAGGCCGTAGAGCGACACCCGCTCATGCGTCATCGCCGCGCCGCGCTCGGGCTCCCACCACGGCTCGGTGTGGCTGCGGGTGGCGAGATGGCGCGCCACCGACTCGATGCGATCGGGTGCGATCTGGGCGACCGTTCGGGCGCGCAGGCGGTCGGTCTCCACCAGCTCGGCCGCCATCACCCACCTGGGGCGGCGCTTGCCGAGCGCGGTGCCGCCGGCCAGCGTGAACCGGCTCTCCCGCGCACCGCGGTACTCCTTCTTCTCCTCGTCCCACATGCCGATGTGCGAGAGCAGGCCCGACAGGAGCGAGAGGTGGACGCCATCGCGGTCGGTCTCCTCGGCGAGCGGTCGCACGTCGAGCCTGATGCCGCGAGCGATCTGGCGGAGCTGCGAGTGCAGGTCCTGCCACTCGCGCACGCGCAGGAAGTGCAGCATCTCGGCCTTGCACATCTTGCGGAACTGGCTCGAGCCCCTGGCCTTCTGCTCGGTCCGCAGGTAGCGCCAGAGGTTGAGGTAGGTGATGAAGTCGGAGTCGCGGTCGGCGAAGCGGCCGTGGAGCTCGGCGGCCTTCTGCTGCTGGTCGCTGGGCCGCTCGCGCGGGTCCTGGATCGACAGGGCCGCCGCGATCACGAGCACCTCGCCGACGCAGCCGTGCTTCTCCGCATCGAGGATCATCCGGCCGAGGCGAGGGTCGACGGGCAGACGGGCCAGACGTCGACCGAGCTGGGTGAGGCGCACGTGGCCGTCGCGAGGCTCGTCGAGCGCGGCCAGCTCCTCGAGCAGGGCGATTCCGTCCTTGATGCTGCGGGCGTCGGGCGGCTCGACGAAGGGGAACGCCTCGATGTCGCCCAGCCCGAGCGCTGCCATCTGCAGGATGACCGACGCCAGGTTCGTGCGGAGGATCTCTGGATCGGTGAACTCCGGGCGGCTGGCGAAGTCCTCCTCGGAGTAGAGCCGGACGCAGGTGCCGGGGGCGACGCGCCCGCAGCGCCCCGCGCGCTGGTTCGCCGAGGCCTGCGAGATCGCCTCGATCGGGAGGCGCTGGACCTTGGTGCGGCGGTTGTAGCGGGAGATGCGCGCCGTGCCCGGATCGACGACGGCGGTGATGCCCGGGACGGTGAGCGAGGTCTCAGCCACGTTCGTGGCGAGCACGACGCGCCGCCCCCTGTGCGAGGCGAACACACGGTGCTGCTCCGACGCGGACAGCCGGGCGTAGAGCGGCAGCAGCTCGGTGTTGCGAAGGTTCATCCGGGTCAGCGCGTCGGCGGTGTCGCGGATCTCGCGCTCGCCAGATAGGAACACGAGGATGTCGCCGGAGCCCTCGCTGCTGAGCTCGACCACGGCGTCGCAGATGCCCTGGATCTGGTCGCGGTCGTCGTCGGGCTCCTCGCCGACCGGCCGATAGCGGACCTCCACCGGGTAGGAGCGTCCCGACACCTCGACCACCGGCGCGTCGGCGAAGTGGGCGGCGAAGCGAGCCGTGTCGATGGTGGCCGAGGTGACGATCACCTTGAGGTCGGGACGCTTCGGCAGGAGCTGCCGGAGGTAGCCGAGCAGGAAGTCGATGTTGAGGCTGCGCTCGTGGGCCTCGTCGATGATGATGACCTCGTAGGCCCGCAGCATGCGGTCGCGCTGCACCTCGGCGAGGAGGATGCCGTCGGTCATCACCTTGATGAATGTGTCGGGCCCGACGCGGTCGTTGAAGCGAACCGTGTAGCCCACGGCCTGGCCGATCTCACTGCCGAGCTCCTCGGCGATCCGCTCCGACACCGCTCGGGCCGCGAGGCGGCGCGGCTGGGTGTGGCCGATCAGACCCCGCACGCCGAGGCCGAGCTCCAGGCAGAGCTTCGGCAGCTGGGTGCTCTTGCCGGAACCGGTCTCGCCGGCGACGACCACCACCTGGTTGTCGCGGATCGCCTCGAGCAGCTGCTCGCGGTGGGCGACGACCGGGAGGTCGGGGTACGACGGCGTCGGCAGCAGCGACCGCCGCCGCTCGATGCGAGCTTCGGCCGCTGGATCTTCGCGCGCCACCTACCTGCTCGGACCCTTGTGCCTGACGGCGTCCTTGACGACCTTGGTGAAGCGGCGCTCGTGAGCTCGGCGCTCGTGCTCGTCGGCTCGGCGGGTGGCGGAGGCGGCCTCGGCCCGCAGGTCGAGGTAGGCGTCGACGCGGTCACGGGTGAGCTCGCCTGCCTCCACGGCCAGCGCCACCGCGCAGCCCGGCTCGCCGCTGTGGGTGCAGTCGTTGAAGTAGCAGGTGGTGGCCACGTCCTCGACGTCGGCGAAGGTGGCGTCGACCGATTCCTCGTCGCCGGCCAGGCCGACCTCGCGGATGCCGGGCGAGTCGATCAGCACGCCGCCCGTGGGGAGCAGGTGGAGCTGGCGGTTGGTGGTGGTGTGACGACCCTTGGCGTCGCCCTTGCGCACCGCGCCCACCACCGCGGCATCGCTCCCGACCAGCGCGTTCACCAGCCGTGACTTCCCGGCGCCCGACTCACCGAGCAGCACCGATGTGGCGCCCTCGAGGCGCTGCAGCAGCTCGGCGATGCCGCGGCCGTCACTCGACGACGTGACGAAGAGCTCGAGCGCCGGGTGCTCAGCCTCGACGGCCGCGACCGCGGCGTCGAGGTCGTCGGCCAGGTCGGCCTTGGTGAGCACCAGCAGCGGATGCGCTCCGGCGTCCCACGCCAGCGCCTCGCCACGTTGCACGCGACCGGCGGAGACGGGGCGATCGAGACCGCAGACGAGCAGGACGAGGTCGACGTTGGCGGCGAGCAGCTGCCGGTCGTCGCCGCCGGCGGCGCGGCGACGCAGGAGCG
>DATCYI010000446.1:0-2546 GCA_036570385.1 Acidimicrobiales bacterium
GGCTCTGGCCCGCGGCTGGTCCATCACCCGCACGGGCGACGGTCGCCTGGTGCGGTCGCCCGCCGATGTGCGGCCCGGCGAGGAGCTGCGCACGCTGACAGCCGGCGGCGAGGTGCGGTCTACGGTGGACGACGATGCCTGATCCCGCCCCCGCCGCCGAGCACACCGACGCCGACGAGATCGGCTACGGCGCCGCCCTCAGCGAGCTCGAGAGCATCCTCAGCGAGATCGAGGACGACGCGGTCGACGTCGACGTCCTCGCCACCCGGGTCCGCCGAGCTGCCGAGCTGCTGCGGATCTGCCGCGACCGCATCGCCTCGGCGCGCGTCGAGGTCACCCAGATCGTCGCCGACCTCGAGCAGGGCGCGGGCACCGTCGACCTCACCACCACCGACCTCGACGACTGACCCTCGATCATGCCCGACGTCTCTGCCTCCGTGCCGCCGAGCCTCCTGATGGTGGCCGAGCGGGTCGAAGCCCGGCTCGATGCTCTCCTCAGCGCTGAGGTCGCCCGCTGGCGAGCGCTCAGCCCCGACCTCGAGCCGCCGCTCGACTCCCTGCGCTCGCTGGTGATGAACGGCGGCAAGCGCCTCCGCCCCGCGTTCTGCTTCTGGGCCTACTGCGGCGCTGGCGGCGACCCCGAGAGCCCGGCGGTGATCGACGCCGGCGCCGCGTTCGAGATGCTCCAGGCGTTCGCGCTCGTGCACGACGACGTGATGGACGGGTCGTCCACCCGGCGCGGGGCGCGCACGGCGCACCTGCACCACGGCGACCTCCACGGCACCGAGTCGTGGCGGGGCGAGGCTCGCCGCTTCGGCGAGGGCGTGGCCATCCTCATCGGCGACCTGGCCCACGTGTACGCCGACCAGCTGCTCCCCCCGTCGCCGCCGGAGATGCTCGCCGTGTGGGACGAGCTGCGCATCGAGCTCAACGTCGGCCAGTACCTCGACCTGCTCGGCACCGCCCGGGCGGACACCGATCACGAGGCGGCCCGGCTGATCTCCCGCTACAAGTCGGGCAAGTACACGATCGAGCGCCCGCTCCACATCGGCGCGGCCCTCGCCGGCCGGCTCCACGAGCTGCAGGCCCCGCTGTCGGCCTACGGCGATCCGCTGGGCGAGGCCTTCCAGCTCCGCGACGACCTCCTCGGCGCCCTTGGCGACGAAGCCCTGACCGGCAAGCCCGTGGGCGACGACCTCCGCGAAGGCAAGCCCACCCCGCTGCTGGCGCTGGCCACCGCCCAGGCCACGACCGCCCAGGCGACCGTGCTGGCCGCCGTGGGCCGCCGCGACCTCAGCGGCGACGAGGTCGGGGCCATCCAGGAGGTGCTGGTGACCACCGGCGCCGTCACCGCCGTCGAGCGCTCGATCGACGAGCTGACGACGAGGGCGATCGAGGCCATCGGCTCCGCCCCGATCACCCCCGAGGCCCACGACGCGCTGGTCGACCTGGCCCGCTTCGTGGCCTGGCGCGAGGGCTGAGGTCGTCAGGACTCAGCCCGCACCGAGACCTTGACGGTGTGGTGGCCCGCGGCGCCGTTGGGCGCCGGGTTGGTGCGTTCTTCTGGCTGCGTCAGGCCCGTGGCGTCGGTGGCTCGGACCCGCAGCGTGTGCTGGCCGGGCTCGGCGTCCCAGTCGAGCACCCACTGGACCCACGTGGTCGGGCCCGCGCTGGCTCCCAGCGTGGCCGGGCGCCAGGGCCCGTCGTCCACCTGCACCTCGACAGCCGAGATGCCGGTGCCGGGCGCCCAGGCGACACCGGCCACTGGCGTGCGGCCCGCGGTCAGCGGTGTGCTGCGGCGGGGCACGTCGCTGCGCGACTGGACCTTGATCGGCGCCTCCTTCGACCACCCCCGTGGCACCCAGTAGGCGTCGAAGTCCTCCCAGCGGGTGAGCTCTATCTCGCGCAGCCACTTCGTGGCAGACACGTAGCCGTAGAGCCCCGCCACGACGAGTCGGGCGGGGTAGCCGTGGCGGGCGGTGAGCGGCTCGCCGTTCATCCCGATGGCGACCATGGCCACCCGGCCGTCGAGGGCGACATCGGTCGGGAACCCTGCCGTGAAGCCGTCGACCGAACGGCCGACGATCTGGCTGGCCCCGTCCTGCACGCCGGCGCGCTCCAGCACGTCGGCTAGCGGCACGCCGAGCCACACCGCGTTGCCGACCAGGTCACCGCCGACCTCGTTCGACACGCACGACAGCGTCACGACCTCCTCGACCACGTCCATGGCCGCCAGCTCCTCGAAGCTCAGCTCGAAGGGCTCGTCGACCAGGCCGGAGATGGCCAGGCGCCACGAGTCGACCGGCACCTGCGGGATCACCAGCGCCGTGTCGATCCGGTAGAAGTCGGCGGTCGGGGTCACATAGGGGCTGACGCCATCGACCTCGATCAGCCCGTCGGTGGGCACGTCAGCGCGGCGTCGGGCCGAGGGCAGGCGCAGCGCGAGCCGCTCGGCGGCCACGCTGATCCGGTTGCGCAAGACGTTGCCGAGCCCACCCAGGCCGGCCGCGCTCACCCCGACGGCCCCTGCGAGAACGAGGAACCGG
>DATCYI010000447.1:0-3765 GCA_036570385.1 Acidimicrobiales bacterium
TGTCGCCGTCGCGAGACAGCACGACGCCTCCGGCCTGGTAGCGGCACGTGCCGTCGTCGGTCACCACCGTCACGTCGAGCTGGTCGACCGTGGCGGTCGCGGCAGCATCGTCGAAGGTGACCCCCGCGTCGGCGTGCATGACCAGGTTGCCGGTGCCGCCCAGCGGTGAGGTGCAGCTGCCGTCGCCGGTGGGCGGTGCCACCGTCGAGGCGTCGATGGTGAGGGCCTGGGGTGCCTCGGCGCTGGTGGTGGCCTGCGTCCACGCGCACGAGAAGGCGCCGCTGATCGATCCGTCGACCAGGCCGCTGGCCACCGGCGGCTCGCCAGCGCCTGGCAGAGCGTCGATCACGCCCTGCGAGTGGAGCACCGCCAGGTGGCGGATGAGGAACGACGCCATCTGGCTTCGGGTCACCGGCGAGCCCGGGCCGTAGCTGCCGTCGGCGCCGCCCTGGGCGATGCCGGCGTCCGCGATGGCGTTGATGTTCGCCTCATGTGGCTCGATGCCGTCGTCGTCGCTGAAGAAGTCCTGGCTCGACGCGAGCGGCGTGCCGGTGAGGAAGCCGTGGGCGTTGTTGACGAAGGTCGCCATCTGAGCCCGGTTCACGGGGGCGCCCGGTCGGAACAGGCCACCGCCGGAGCCCGACACGACGCCGGCCGCGGCCAGCCGGTCGATGCTCTCCTCGTGCGGCTGGATGCCGTCGTCGTCGCTGAAGGCGTCGTCGCCGCTGGCCGGGAGCGTGTGCAGCGTCGCCGAGCCGTTGTTGAGCTCCGCGACAGCGTCGAGCAGGCGAGCCACGAACGTCGCCATCTGCGCCCGGGTGACGGTGCCCGACGGGTCGTAGCCTCCGCCCGGCACGCCGGCCGTGATGCCCGCGTAGGCCAGGCACTCGATGTTGGCCACGTTCCCGGTGCCGCCGATGTCGCCGAAGCCGCCGTAGCCATCGGGCACCTGCGCGCACATGGCGCCGGTGTCGGCGGCTGGCGGGGGAGCGGCTCCTGCGCCGGCGGTGGCGGCGGCGATGCCACCCGCGACCAGTGCCGCCGCGGCGACCGTTCGGGCCAGTCGGTTCCAGGTCACGAGCGATGCCTCCACGTCGACAGCGAATCGAAGGTACCAGCCGTCCAGCGCCACACGGACAGGCACTAGTGCCGTGTCAGGTGACGTTCGCCCTGTTCACGGCGAGTCAGGGTCGCCGGTCGCAAGGACGCAGGACGAAGGCGCAGCCATAGCTGCGGCGAGGACGAGGACGCTGCGAGCGGTGGCACTGGCCGGCGTGAAAGGGCGCAAACGTTGCCTGACATGGCACTAGACCTGTTGGCGCCCGATGCGAGAGGACGAGGATGAGCGAAGCCGACGTGAAGCTGCTGGCGCCCCGCGGGGTGCTCGACATCGACTCCGGCGAGGTGATCGAGCGGGGCTACGTCCGCGTCGAGGGTGACCGGATCACGGCGGTCGACACCGACCGGAGCATCGGCTCCGACGCCGACCAGGTCATCGAGCTGCCCGAGCTCACCTTGCTGCCCGGGCTCATGGACATGGAGGTCGACCTCGTGCTCGGCGGTCCCGGGGCCGGCCTCACGGATCCGGTGGTGACCGATCCGGTGAAGATGGCGCTGCGGGGGACCGTGAACGCCCGGCGCACGCTTCGCGCCGGGTTCACGACCGTTCGCAACCTCGGCCTGTTCGTGAAGACGGGTGGCTACCTGCTCGACGTGGCGCTCAGCGAGGCCGCGGAGGCGGGCTGGTTCGACGGGCCCAGGATCGTTCCTGCCGGGCACGCCATCTGCCCGACCGGTGGTCACCTCGACCCGAGCGCCCAGAGCGGCCTGGCGCCGCACATGATGCCGCTGAGCGTGGAGGAGGGCATCGCCGATGGCGTCGACGAGGTCCGGCGCGCCGTCCGCTACCAGATCAAGCACGGAGCGAAGCTCATCAAGTGCTGCGCGTCGGGTGGCGTCATCTCCTCGAGCGGGCCGCCCGGAGCGCAGCAGTACTCGACCGAGGAGCTCACGGTCATCGCCGACGAGGCGCACCGACGCGGCCTGCGCGTCGCCGCTCACTGCCACGGTGACGATGCCGTCAACGCCGCCCTCGATGCCGGCATCGACTGCATCGAGCACGGGTTCATGATCACCGAGCCCACCATCCAGCGGATGGTCGACACCGGCACCTTCCTGGTGTCGACGAACGCGCTGACCGAGGGCTGGGACGTGTCCCGGCACCCCGCCGAGATGCAGGCCAAGGCGGCCGACGTGTTCCCCAAGGCGCGCGCATCGTTGTCGCTGGCCATAGAAGCGGGCGTGAAGATCGCGACGGGCAGCGACGCGCCGGCGATCTGGCACGGTCGCAACGCCGAGGAGCTGGTCGTGCTCGTGAAGCGCGGCATGACCCCGCTCCAGGCCATCCGGGCGGCCACGGTGGTCGGCGCCGACCTGATCGAGAAGCCGGACCTCGGCAAGATCGCCCCGACGATGCTCGCCGACGTGATCGGCGTGCCCGGCGACCCCCTCAGCGACATCGCGATGACCCAGCAGGTCGCCTTCGTGATGAAGGCCGGCAAGGTCTACAAGCACCCCGCCACGGGCTGACGGCCGCCCGACCTGGAGGTGTGTGTGGCGCCCTCGGCAGGATTCGAACCTGCGACACACGGTTTAGGAAAGGCTCCGATGTGCGGTTTCGGATGTCGCCGGGCGGCGCGGAATGGACACGTTCAGCCTGGTCACCCCATTGTTGACGGCGGCGCTGTGTCCATCCAAGACCGCCAGAAACCGCTCTGTCCATCCAGAACCGCTTTGATCGCGCGGCAAAGGATGGACAGATGGATGGACAGCGACGCTCGGGACGAAACCGTGCGTCATGGCGGGCCGAATGCCCGACATCCCTCTCACCCATCATGTGGATCGATCATCGGGCTTTCGGAGAGAACCTCGAGCGACGTCGTTGCACGGGTCATAGCGACGTAGAGGTTCTCGGCGTTCATCAGGTGAGCCTTCGTGACGATCACATGGTCGTACTCCAGGCCCTTAGCGAGCAGGGTGGTACCGATGACGTGGGACGCGGGACGTCGACCCCGACGGCGTGCGCGCTCTCGGATCTCGGTCGAGGCGCTGCTTGCCGACACGCTGCTGCGGTTCGCGGCGCTGATGATTGCCAGCTCGATGTCGTTCCAAAGCTCCTGTCGTGCGATCACGATTCCCTCCATGGAGCGGATAGCGACAACGAGGTTGGCCAAGTCCTGGATCGCTCCCGAATTCCGATAGCACAGCGCCGCAGCAGTTAATGGGCCCAACTTCGATGCTTGCTGGTAGGCAACGCCACCGCCTGAGGCGATCTGCGCGCCGCGGGCGAAGAAGCCTGCAGGGAGCTTTGCCATCGCGCCTTGGGCTAGGGCGAAGAGCGCCGAGATGACCGGCCCCGGCGCGTCGGCCTCGTCCACCAGGCGGGCGAAGTCGATGAGGTCTGACGTAGCCAGCTTCTCGAGGGTGCCGAAGATCCCCCCACACTTCTTCGCGAGCGACACCGCCTGAGGCGGAAAGGCAACCACCACTAGGCAAGATCCGCTGTACTCGCCCATTGCCTTGGGTCTCGTCACCTCGTTGACATAATTCTGCGGTGTCCAACGGATCTCGGCGAGGGTGCTGAGGTCAACGGACCTGCCGTTCAGGAGCGATTCGCGTACGACTGCGAGGTCAGCCCCGAGCGATGGGTTGGAGATTTGCCACCGGCGAGGCACGGTGGAGATCTCCACCTGTGGCCAGGCACCC
>DATCYI010000448.1:0-4258 GCA_036570385.1 Acidimicrobiales bacterium
TGGGGTCCTGCGGGCCCGCTGGGACGCGGCGACGAGCGAGCTCGACGGCATCGTCGTCCGTCGCAGCGTCGACGAGCAGCTGATGGAGGAGGTGGTGCTCGATGGCACCGCCACCGAGCACCAGTTCGCGGGCCTCCCGGCTGCCACCGTGCAGCAGGTCCAGGTCTTTGCGGTGACCGACCTCGAGACCCGGCCGTACACGGTCGTGAGCGAGGCCACCATCGCGCCGCTGGCGATCGCCGTGGTCGACTGGACGGCTGACGTCGCCCAGGCCGGCGTCGCCCGCCGGGGCAGCGACCTGGCTCTCGTCGTGCGCGGTGAGCAGGCCCGCACAGCGTCGGCCACCGTCGCGTTCCAGAGCTGGTTCGACACCGAAGGCTCGCAGGTCGACCAGCCGGTCGCCCGCACCGCACACGTTCCCTTGACGGAAGACCCGGCCGCGCCCGGCGTCTACCGCGGCACCTTCCCCCTCGACGATGGCACCGCTGCGATCACCGGTGTGGTGGGAACCATCAGCGACGGATCAGGGGGCCAAGCCCAGCGCAACGCCACGCGCTCGCCCGTAGCGGTGAGCGGCGAGCTGCAGGTGACGACGGATGCGCCGCCTGGCTCGCTGGTGGACAGCTTCCTGCAGGTGTCCAGCAACAAGGCTGCCGTCGGGTTCGCCGAGGACGTCACCGGCGGCGAGGTGACCACCGTCGCTCCGATCCGGGCCGCTGACGACTTTCGAGTGGCCATCTTCGACGCCGTGGCTCGCGAGGCCGCGGTCGCCGACGGCATCGTGGTCCGGGCCGGGCTGTCCACCCATGTGACCCTCACACCGGCACTTCCCGCCACCGTCGAGCTCTCGGTGCTCGACCCCCGCGGCGATCCCCTGGTGGGCATGGCCGCAGAGGTCGTCCTGATCACCGACACCGGTGACGAGGTCTGGCTGGCGGGCGGGAACCTCGACCAGTCGGGCACCGTCACGTTCCGCCACCTCCGAGCCGGAGACCGGGTCGTCGCCCGCCCCGTCGTGCCCGCTCGCTCGCTGTTCGAGGTCCCCGCGCCAGCACCGATGGTCCTCGTGGCCGGGGACAACCGGTCGGATCTGCAGCTCGACGAGGTGCCGAGGGCAGTCCTCGACGGCACGGTCCGCTACTCCAACGGTGATCCGGTCACCGTCGGAGAGGTCACAGTCACCCAGCAGTACCGCGGGTTCTCGCAGACCTTCACGTCCTCCCTGGACGGCGACGGCACCTACCGCATCGAGGCCTTGCCCGGTGAGGCGCAGGTGGCGGTGCGGGCGGGAATGCTGCGCGACGCCCGCACCGTGGAGCTCAGCACCAGCGGACCCCGCACCGAGGACTTCACGGTGATCGGCCCGCGCACCTACGACGTGGAGCTCAGGCTGTTCACCCGCTCGGTGGGCATGCCCACCGAGACAGGCCCGATCCCGCTCGACTGGCGCACGGTCGTGCACCTCGGGGTGAACCTTCGGGTGGAGGGTCGCTACGTCGGCTTCCCCCTCGACATCGCGACCACCCCGGAGGGCGTGCCCACCCTGGCCGTCCAGGGCTCGCCCGGTGAGACGTTCCAGATGTGCGCCACCGGCCACGAGGGCCAGCTCGCAGACGGCTGCACCCGGGTCACGCTGGGGGCGACGCCGAGCGTCGTGGCCGAGCTCCACCTCGGGCCGCGCGTGGCGTACAAGGCGAAGCTCGTCGGTGACCGGCTGCTCCGGAACCCGGAGAGCTACCTCTACCGCGTCGTGGGCGAGGAGCGCGAGCTCGTGCGGAAGCTGTCGACCCATGGCCAGTCGATCCTTGTGCCGCTCGCCGGCGCCGGCGACTACGTGCTCGAGGTGGTCGACGGAGCCCAGCGAGGAGTCGTGGCGTTCAGCAGCGACGGTTCGGCCAACATCGACGGAGGAACCATCCGCCTGCGCCTGGCGAGCCGCTTCACGTCCAGCGCCAACGTGGTGGTCGCCCAGAAGCCCGAGGTGCTCCCGGGCGAGGCCGTCGAGCTGCGTGCCTCGTGGCAGAACGACAGCCCCGAGGCGGTGCCGGGCGCCGTCGCCCGGGTCACCGTGCCGACCGGAACCACCCTCGTGCCGGGCAGCCTGACGGTGGGTGGGGTGGCCCTGCCCACCACCCCCGATGTCGTCGACGGCGCCTTCGACGTGCCCGTCGGCAACGTCGCGCCGGGCCAGGGCGGCGCTCTGCGGTACCGGCTGCGGGCCGACGCCGGCGTCGACCGGATCGTCGGTGCGGTCTCGATCAAGTTCGACGAGCGAGGCACCACGCGTGAGGACCACCTCACCCCCGCGTCCGTGCGCGTCACCTCGCTGACCCTCGACCTCGCTGACCAGAGCGAATCTCTCGTGGTTCCCGTGTCGGGACGGGCGCGGGCCGGATCCACCGTCACGCTCAGCGACGGCGGCTCAGTGGTCGGTCGCGCCGTCGCCGGACCGGGCGGCCACTGGCACACCACCGTGACCTTGCCGGACCTCGGGTCCTTCGAGCTGGTCCACACCGTCGTGGCGTCGGTCGTGATCGACGGTGAGACCTTCTCTGTCGAGCGTGCCATCACCATCGATCCGAGCCGCCCCGAGATCGAGTCCGTGTCGATCTACCAGGTCGACCCGAGCTTCGGGAACGGTCGGCGGTTCACCTTCGACCCCCGTGAGGGTGTTGCTCGCTTCCCCTTCGTGATCGTCCCCACCCAGGAGACGGTCGTAGAGGTGACCTTCGACGACCCCAGCCGTGTCACCCGCGCCGACGTGATCATCGGTTCCGTGCGCGTGCCGCTGGAGCCCAAGCCCGGCGGTCTCATGACCGCTCGCATCACGACCAGCGGGTCGCTCCTCCAGGGCCCGATCTACGTCGAGACCCAAGGCCTCCCAGCCCCCGTCGACCTCGGACAGCCCGGCCCCTCCCCGGAGGCGGTCCGTGCCCAAGCACCCTGGTACCTCCAGGACTTCGAGATCACGGACTTGGAGACACCCGCGGAGGAGCCTGCCGGCGTGGGTGGCACGGCCAGCTTCACTACCACCGCTGCGGGCCTGCCCGCCGGCGCGATCAAGACGACGATGACCGTCACCGAGGAGCTGTACACCCCCACCGCCGCCGACCTCGCCTCCCAGGAGCAGACCGGCAGCCCGGTGTGGGGCGTGAAGACGAGCATCAACCGCTCGACCAAGACGGTCCGCGTCGAAGCGCTCATCCCGCTCGACCAGATCCCGGGCCTCGGAGGCTCGGGGGCTCGGTCGGGCGTCAAGGCCGCGGGAGCAACCGTGGGCGTGGCCCGGGTCGGGTTCCAGTGGGCGCTGACCGGCACCACCTCGCTCGATTCGCTGCTGTCGGCCATCGGGGCCGGCGAGAAGTACCAGAAGCTGACGGATGCGGTGGAGAAGGCGACCGAGTGCGGCGGCTCCGCCGGCCCCTACATCGAGCGGGCCGAGGAGATCGCCCTCGCCGCGGCGGCCGCCGACCTCACGGGCTCGCTCTTCGCGGTGGGCTCGGTGGTGCTCGGGCCGGCCACGTTCGGCCTCGGCTCGCTCGGCCTCGCCGTGGCGGGCGTGGTGCTCGACAAGGCGCTCGGCTACGCCATCGACTCCGCCACCAACGACCTTCTGAGCGACATCGCAGCCGACGAGGACTGCGAGGACGACGAGGAGGACGACGATGACGATGAAGATGACGACGATGATGATGATGACGACGACGATGACGACCGCGACCCGCGTCGGCCTCGGCGGCGCAAGGTGGGTGACCCCACCTGGATCTACGACCCGTCGGGCTTCGTCTACGAGGGCGTGCCGTCCAACCGCATCGAAGGGGTGACGACGCGCCTGCTGTCCGGCCCGACCGCGAACGGCCCGTGGTCGATCTGGGATGCCGAGTGGTTCGGCCAGCAGAACCCCCTGGTCACTGACCACGAGGGTCGCTACGGCTGGGACGTGCCCGAGGGCTGGTGGAAGGTCGTCTACGAGAAGGACGGCTACGCCATCGGCTACAGCGAGCCGCTCCAGGTGCTGCCCCCTCACTTCGACGTGAACGAGGGGCTCGTGGGCAACGGCTTGCCCGAGGTCCAGGGCGCGCAGCTGGTCGGCGGCGGTGTCGACATCACGTTCAACCGGCCGATGCGCGTCTCGTCGGTGACCGCGCCCGCTGTGGTCACGGTCTCCGTCGACGGGTCCCCGGTCGCCGGCACGCTGGTGCCCCTCGGTGCCGAGGACGATCTCGCCGGGGTCAGCCAGGCCCGGGTCTACAGGTTC
>DATCYI010000449.1:0-1690 GCA_036570385.1 Acidimicrobiales bacterium
GTCGACCCTGACCCGTCCGAGCGCGACCTCGGGCAGCGCCCGGTCGGTCACGGCAACCACCTCGTAGCCCGCCTTGGCCGCCGCCTGCGCGGCCCGGGTGAGGAAGCCCACGGTCCCCTCGAGCGCCCCGGCCGGCGCGCACACCACCGCCCCGGCGATGATGTCGCCCTCGAAGGTGGTCTGCTCACCCCCGGCGAGGTCCCACTTCAGCGAGGGATCGGCGAGCACTGCGGCCCGCACATCGGGGTGCTGGCGGTGCAGGTGGACGAGCGCCTGGTGCAGCTGTCCGAGCGACGGCTTCGACCGGCGGAAGCCCGCCACCATCCCGGCGTCCACCAGCACGAGGGTCCCAGTCGTCGTGCGAGGAGCGGCCATGGGCCTCCGACGCTACCCCCTGGCGGTCGTCGGCCGAGCGATACGGTCGGGCCCCATGAGCGACACCTCGACCCTGCTCCTCGTCATCATGGCGGCCGTCCTCGTGTCGATGGTGCTGGCGATCGTCATCGTCCGCCGGTCACAGGTGAGGGCCAGCCGTGCTCTGGCTGACCTAGGTGGCGCCACCCTCACCACGGCGGCCACGGGCATGGGCATGTCGGGCGTGGACGCACCACCCCTGCGGGGCACCGGCACCCTCGCCCTCACCGACACCGACGTGGCCTTCGCCCAGTGGCGGCCGGAGCACCTGCTGCGCATCCCCCGCTCCGCCATCACGGGCATCGAGGCGACCCGCGAGCACCTCGATCGCACCCTCAAGACCGACGTGCTGCGCATCACCTGGCGGGAGCCCGGTGCAGGTGGTGGAGCAGAGCGCTCCGTCGCGTTCTTCATCCGCGACCTCGACCCCTGGCTCGCAGCCCTGGCCTGATCGTTCACGGTTGACCCATCTGCCGCTCGGGTAGCGCGCGCTCTGGCACCGCGACGAACGCGGTGACCGGCGCTCACGAACGGAGGGAACCATGCCTGGCAAGGACCACGGACCGTCGATCAAGGATCCCGAGCAGTACGAGGCCCTGCGGGACGACGGGATGAGCAAGGAGAAGGCCGCTCGGATCGCGAACGCCTCGGACAACGAGGGGCGCAGCAAGGTGGGCGAGCGCGGTGGCGAGGCCGAGGACTACGAGGACCGCACCAAGAACGAGCTGCTCGACCGGGCGCGCGAGGTCGGCATCGAGGGTCGGTCGAAGATGGACAAGGGCGAGCTCATCGACGCCCTTCGGAACCACTGACGCCCCAGGCCCGACCGCGTCGAGTGGTGTCAGACACCATTCGACGCGTCTTGGGGCGGTGTGGTGGCTACGAGGCTGCGAGCAGCTCGCCAGCGCGCAGGATGCGGTGGCGACCTTCGCTGTTGACGCACCAGTAGGTGTCAGACCCGTGGTCGAGGAACTCGTCTGAGATCTTCCTCGAGACCACGGCGTGCAAGACGGTGTCCTCCACCGTCAGGCGCTCGCCGTCCACCACGACGCTCGTGCCGCACAGCCCGTGCGCTACGTCGTCTGCTCCCATCCTTGCTCCCTCCGGCGCTGCGTGGGACCGGCCGTGCGATCGCCCCCGATCGCCGGTGCCCGCAGGGCCTTGCTACTTGGTATCCGTGTTGCGGCTACCCGTTACATCGGCTCGCCATGAGCCGTCCTGTAGATCAAACCACCTTCGGGCATGGGTCGCGCGGCCCCTCTTCGCGAAGATGCGG
>DATCYI010000450.1:0-2262 GCA_036570385.1 Acidimicrobiales bacterium
CACCGCCTACCTGATCGAGCGCGAGCGGCCGGTCACCGAGGGCGCCGGCAAGTTCTCGTACCCGCCGCAGCTGCTCCTGGTCGACGGCGGCAAGGGGCAGCTCAGCGTCGCCACCCGCGTGCTCGAGGAGCTGGGCCTGGCGGAGGAGATCCCGGTGGCATCGCTGGCCAAGCAGTTCGAGGAGGTCTACGTCCCCGGCCTGGCCGACCCGATCCGCATCCCGCGCCAGTCCGAGGCGCTCTACCTCCTCCAGCGGGTGCGCGACGAGGCCCACCGCTTCGCGATCACCTACCACCGCCAGCTGCGGGCCAAGCGGATGACCAAGAGCGTCCTCGACGACATCCCCGGTCTCGGGCCCACCCGCAAGAAGCGCCTCACCAAGGAGCTCGGCGGCGTGCGGGCCGTGAAGCAGGCACCGCTCGAGCAGCTGCAGGCCCTTCCATGGCTGCCCGATGCCGTGGCGCAGGCGGTCCACGACAAGATCCACAAGGCCACCGGTCGCTGACGCCGGCACCGGACTGCGGGCCGGTCGAGCTCGGCTGCGATGCTGGCGCGATGAGCGACCACGACGACGACGGCGAGGAGCTGTGGGAGGCCCACGCCGGTTGGTGGCAGGCGGGCTTCACCGACGGCGCCGACCCTGAGTACGAGGAGCAGATTCTGCCGCTGGCGGCCGAGCACATGGCCGGTGCCCGGCGGGTGCTCGACGTCGGCTGCGGTGAGGGTCAGGTCGCCCGCCTGGCGGTCAGCCTCGGCGCAGACGTGGCGATCGGCGTGGACCCGACGTGGGCGCAGGTGGACGTCGCCGCCGAGCGCTCCGGGGGAGCGCGCTACAGCCGCGCCGGTGCGGCGGCGCTGCCCTTCGCCGACGGTGCCTTCGACGTCGTGGTGGCGTGCCTCGTGTTCGAGCACATCCGCGACGTCGACGACGCCATCGCCGAGGTCGCCCGCGTCCTCGAGCCCGGCGGGCGGTTCCTCTTCTTCCTGAACCACCCTCTGCTCCAGACGCCCAACAGCGGCTGGATCGACGACCAGATCCTCGACCCGCCGGAGCAGTACTGGCGCATCGGTCCTTACCTGGTCGAGGACGAGACCATCGAGGAGGTGGAGAAGGGCGTGTTCATCCCGTTCATCCACCGCCCGCTGTCTCGGTACCTGAACGCCCTCGCCGACAACGGGCTGTTGCTGCACAGGATGGAGGAGCCCACCCCGCCCTCCGGGTTCCTCGCCCGGGCCGAGGAGTACGAGGCGGCGTCGACGATCCCGCGCTTGCTGTTCCTGCGGACCGAGAAGCCGGCTCACCCGGCGTAGCCTGAGCCCGATATGAGCGAGTTCGTCGTCATCACGGGGCTCTCCGGGGCGGGTCGCTCGCAGGCGGCCGACGACCTCGAGGACCTCGGCTGGTTCGTCATCGACAACCTGCCGGCCGAGATCATCCCGAAGGTGCTCGAGCTGGTGCAGGCACCCGGCTCGGCCATCGAGAAGGTCGGCCTGGTCATCGGCCTCACCCAGCACCACCTCGACCTCCGGCCCACGCTGGCGACCCTGCGGGCCTCGGGGTCGCCGGTGCGCCAGCTGTTCCTGGATGCCAGCACCGATGTGCTCGTGCGTCGCTACGAGAGCTCGCGGCGGCGCCACCCGCTGTCGCAGGGCGAGGGTCTCACCGACGCGATCGAGCGCGAGCGCAGCCTCCTCGAGCCGGTGAAGGCCGAGGCCGACGTCGTCGTCGACACCTCAGATCTCAACGTGCACGAGCTCCACGACCGCATCGTCGGCCTCTTCGGCGAGGACCACCCCGACGTCGGCATGCAGAGTCGCGTCATGTCCTTCGGCTACAAGCACGGCCTGCCCCTCGACGTTGACGTGGTGCTCGACTGCCGCTTCCTGCCGAACCCCCACTGGGTCGACGAGCTGCGCCCGCTCACCGGCCTCGACGATGCCGTCGAGCGCTACGTGCTCGACCAGCCCGCGGCGCAGGAGTTCCTCGACCACCTCGACGGCCTCCTCGCCCTGCTGCTGCCGGCCTACGTCGCCGAGGGCAAGTCGTACCTCACGCTCGCGCTCGGCTGCACCGGCGGGCGCCACCGCTCCGTCGCCATCGCGGAGGCGGTCGCCGTGCTGCTGCGCGCCCGCGGCTTCGAGCCCACCGTGCTGCACCGGGACATCGACAAGTGAGGCGCGCCGCCGCGCGCCGTCGTCCGGTCGGCCGGCCATGACCTCGACGCGGGTCGTGGCCCTCGGTGGGGGTCACGGCCTCTCGGT
>DATCYI010000451.1:0-2604 GCA_036570385.1 Acidimicrobiales bacterium
GATGCAGGAGGGCGACAAGGTCCTCATGGCGTTCCCGGCGGGCAACCACGATCCCGAGATGTTCGAGGACGCCGACCGGTTCATCATCGACCGGGCCAAGAACCGCCACTTCGCGTTCGGCTCCGGCATCCACCGGTGCCTGGGCTCGAACTTGGCGCGCATGGAGATCCGGGTGGCGGTCGAGGTGTTCCTCGAGCGGATACCCACCTTCGAGCTGGCCGACCCCGATGCCGTGTTCTGGAACGGGGGTCAGGTGCGCGGCCCGCGTCGGGTGCCCATCCGGTTCTGACCCACCACGGCCACCGCCCCACCGCCCCGGCTGGACCCCGCCGGGGCGGTGGCGCGTCAGGGCGCCGGTGGCGGGAACGCAACCCGCTCGGCCACGAGTGCCTGCCACGGCGCCAGTCGAGCCGGCCAACCGACGCACAGGGCGGCCACCGTGACGCCGTTGCGGCCGTAGGCGGCGACCCAGCGCCCGTCCTCGACCGAACCCTCCACGATCTCGAAGTCGTCGTCGCCGCCGCAGGTGCCGAGGAACTGCAGCTTCGTGCCGAACTGGTCGGACCAGAAGTACGGCACCGGCTCGAACGCGCCGGCGGACTCGGGGCCGTGCACCAGGGCCTTGGCCGCGTGCGCGGCCTGCTCGCCGGCATTGGTCCAGTGCTCGATGCGCCTCGACCCGAGACGGGGATGCTCCCACCGGGCGACGTCGCCCACGGCGGCGACGCGGCCGTCACCACCGCGGGCCAGGCAGCTCGAGTCGGATACGACCCCGTCCCGGAGCTCGAGGCCCGAGCCCTCCAGCCACCCAGTGTTCGGCACGACGCCGATGCCGACCACCACCACGTCGGCGTGGAGGGTGGTGCCATCAGCGAGGCGCACCCCGGTCACCGTGTCGTCGCCGTCGAACCCGGCCACGCCGGTGCCCAGTCGGAAGTCGACCCCGTGGCCCTCGTGCAGCGTGCGCACGACCTCGCCGGCCCTCGAGCCGAGCGGCGCCAGCGGCAGCGGCAGCAGGTCCACGACCGTGACCTCGAGACCGAGGGTGCGACACGAGCTGGCCACCTCGCACCCGATGAAGCCGGCGCCCACGACCACCACCTTCGTCGCCCCGTCCAAGTCGGACCGCAGCGCCAGGCTGTCGTCGATGGTGCGGAGCACGTGGACGCCGGCGAGGCCATCGGTGCCCGCGATGCGACGCGGGGTGGCTCCCGTCGCCACGACGAGGCCGCCGTAGCTCAGGCGCTCTCCATCGTCGAGCAGTACGGTTCGGCCCGCCAGGTCGAGTCCGACGGCGCGGCGGCTGGTGCGCACCTCTGCTCCGAGGTCCTCGGGCACGCGCAACCGCACCCGTTCGGGTTCCAGCGAACCCACGAGGACCTGCTTCGACAGCGGAGGCCGGTCGTAGGGTGGCCAGTGCGGTTCCTCGGACACGATGGTCAACGGTCCGGTGTGGCCCTCACGGCGCATTGCCTGCGCCGAGCGCAACCCTGCCAGGGATCCGCCGACGACGACGATGTGGTCGTTCGATCGCATGGTCGGCATCGTGACACACGTCGCTTGCCGATCCGTGAGATGTCATGCGTATGATGTCTCATCGTTTCGCCACGAGGGGATCGCAACCGATGACCGACACCACGCCGAACACCGGCCTCCAGTTCCGCACCGACGTCGAGGAGGACTACGGACCCGTCACCGACTGGGCCACCGACTTCGACCTGATGGACCCCGACTACGTGGTCCACCCGGAACAGCGATGGACCGAGCAGCGGAACGGCGGTTGTCCCATCGCCTTCACCGAGCGCCGTCAGCGGACCTGGCTGCCGGTGCGCTACGAGGACCTGTCCGCCATCGCCCACGACACCGACCGGTTCTCCTCCCGTGACATCGTCGTCGTGTCGCCCTTCGAGCAGCCCATCAACGACCTACTGCCGGTCCCGCCGATCAGCTCCGATCCGCCCGTGCACACCTGGGCGCGCCGGCTCCTGCTCCCCGCCTTCGGGCCGACGGCGATCGAGCAGATGACCCCCATCACGCGGGGCCTCGCCAACGACCTCATCGACCAGCACTTCAGCGACGGCCACGGCGACGCCGCCGCCGACTACGCCCGTCACATCCCGGTGCGGATCATCGCCCAGATGCTCGGCGTGCCGGTCGAGGACGAGAACCAGTTCACCGGCTGGGTCGTGCGCACGCTGCAGAACGGGTTCCAGAACATCGACGGCGCCATGGACGCCCTAGGCGAGATGACCATGTACTTCATGGGGGCGGTCGCCGAGCGGCGGGCCATGGAGCCCGGCACCCGTCCCGACGACATCATCACCATGCTTATCGAGGCCGAGACGGACGAGCCCATCTCGGACCAGCACCTGCTCGGCACGTGCTTCCTGCTGCTGGTGGCCGGCATCGACACGACGTGGAGCAACATCGGCTCGGCGCTGTGGCACCTGGCCACCCACCCCGAGGACCAGCAGCGGCTGCGTGACGAGCCCGACCTGATGCCGATGGCCGTGGAGGAGTTCCTGCGCTTCTACAGCCCGGTCACCATGGCCCGCTACGTCACCGAGGACACCGAGTTCAAGGGGTGCCCGATGCAGGAGGGCG
>DATCYI010000452.1:0-10468 GCA_036570385.1 Acidimicrobiales bacterium
GGCTCGCTCCGCGAGGTCGGCGAGGACCCCGGCGAAGGTGGCCTCCTCCTCGGCGATGGTCCGTAGCCAGCGCTCGCGGGCACGGCCCTGCGCGGCCTGGTCGACGCGGGCCTCGGCCACCCAGCGATCGAGCCGGCTCGTGAAGCTCGGACCCGGCACGCCGGTGAGCATCCCGTCACCCCACCCGCCGGTCGGCGGCGGGCCGTCGTCCCCAGGCCGATCGTCCACGAGGCGATGGTAGGTCCCGAAGAACGAAGTCCGGATCACTCAACGGCCGTGCGCCAGTAGCCTGGTGCCACTGCGGCTCCTGCCGTCCCGCCCGGGGACGGAACCCCCAACTCCGCGCTCAGGTTTGTCAAGCACCCAGGTAGAGATCTCCGTCCCCGGCAACCACCTCATGCCCGCCCTCCTCGGTGAGCGCGACGAGGTCATGCGAGCCATCGAAGCAGCGTTCCCGAACGTGGCCATCCACGTCCGCGGCAACGAGATCAGCCTCGACGGTGACGACGCCGAGCCGGTCGCCAAGCTGCTCGAGGACCTCATAGTCCTCGTCGAGCAGGGCCACCGCCTCGACGCCGGCACCGTGCGCCGCAGCGTGGCGATGGTGCGTGCCGACGAGCGCCCGGCTGAGGTGCTCACCGCCGAGGTGCTGCGCATGCCCCAGGGCAAGCCGGTGCGGCCCAAGTCGAGCGGCCAGAAGCGCTACGTCGACGCGATCCGCGAGAACGTCATCACCTTCGGCGTCGGCCCCGCCGGCACCGGCAAGAGCTGGCTGGCGGTGGCCATGGCAGTGCAAGCCCTGCAGGCCAAGCAGGTCGATCGCATCATCCTCACCCGTCCCGCGGTGGAGGCCGGCGAGCGCCTCGGCTTCCTGCCCGGCGACCTGATGGCCAAGGTCGACCCCTACCTGCGCCCGCTGTGGGATGCGCTGCACGACATGGTGGGCACCGAGACCGCCGGCAAGCTCCTCGAGCGCGGCCAGGTCGAGGTCGCGCCCCTAGCGTTCATGCGCGGCCGCGCCCAACCGGTCGATCGGCGGGTGCTTACGCCGCAGGGTTGGCGTCGCATCGGAGAGCTCGCCGTGGGCGATCTGGTGATCGGATCCGACGGCCATCCGACAGTCGTGCTGGGCGTCCATCCGCAGGGGAGCCGGCCGGTGTTCCGGTTCCAGGCGCAAGATGGCGCGAGCACGCTCTGCTGCGCCGAGCACCTCTGGTTCGTTCGAACCCTCGACGACAAGAAGCACGGCAAGGCCGGTCGGGTGCTTCGCACCGACGAGATGATCGGCAACCTGCGCCGCAACCACCAGCGGCGCTTCGAGCTCCCGATGCTGTCGGCACCAGTGCAGTTCGAGCCCCGCGAGGTGGCGATGGACCCCTATGCCATGGGGCTCCTGCTCGGCGATGGCTGCATCACCCTCGCAACCACCCCTAGCTTCTCCACCAATGATCCGGAGCTGGTCGAGGCGCTGGTCGGCGCGTTCGACGGCGTGGAGCCCATTGCCAAGGGCGACTACGACTACGTGCTCCGCCGTGAGGGCCCGCGGCGAGGGCCGCTCACGAACCCGGTCACGGCGCAGCTGCGGGCCGCAGGTGTCGCAGGCACGCGCTCGTCCAACAAGTTCGTGCCGGTGGAGTACATGCTCAACTCGGCCGACGTCCGGCTGGCCGTGCTCCAGGGCTTGCTCGACACCGACGGCGGACCTGTCGTGCAGGCCGAGCGGTCATGCCGCATCCAGTTCACCTCCTGCTCGGCCACGCTCGCCGACGACGTGATCTTCCTCGTCCGCTCCCTCGGCGGCGTTGCGTACACGCGCGTCCGCCCAGCAGCCGGACGCAACCCCGGCCTCGCACGGGGGAGAGCCGTGCACCACCGCAGCGACGCGCACATCCTCGACATCCGCCTACCCGAGGGGATCGAGCCGTTCCGCCTGCGGCGGAAGCGGGAGCTCTACAACAGCTTCGGCCCAGGCCGCCCGATGCGGATGGTCGAGTCCATCGAGCCCGCCGGTGAGGCGGACACCGTGTGCATCAGCGTGTCGGCGGCTGACTCGCTCTACGTGACCGACGACTTCCTCGTCACCCACAACACCCTGAACCAGAGCTTCATCATCCTCGACGAGGCGCAGAACACCACGCCCGAGCAGATGAAGATGTTCCTCACCCGCATCGGCTTCGGCTCGAAGGCGGTCGTCACCGGCGACACCACCCAGGTCGACGTGGCCGGCGGGCGCAGCGGCCTCGGTGGCCTCGAGCGCATCCTGGCCGGCATCGACGGGCTGGGCTGGGTGCACCTCTCCAGCGGCGACGTCGTGCGCCATCGCATCGTGCAGGACATCGTCGACGCCTACGAGCGGTCGCAGCCCGCCCCCGCCGAGTGACCCGCCGCTCATGACCCCCAACCCGCTCGACCCGGAGGACGGCCCGCACCGTCCCGACCCCGCCGACCTGCCCGAGGGAATCGAGGCCGGCGACCTGCCGCGCCTGCCGATGACCGTGCGCAAGCGCCGGCCCCCGCCCGAGGGCGACATCGAGGTGTTCGGCGTCGACGAGCAGGACGCCGAGCCCGTCGAGCTCCAGCGCTGGGTCGACCTCGCGTCGAACGTGCTGCGTGACTCCGGCGTGCGGGGCGAGGCAGAGCTGTCCCTCCTGTTCGTCAACGAGGAGGTCATCGCCGAGCTGAACGGGCGCTTCATGGGCGCCGACGGCCCCACCGACGTGCTCTCGTTCCCCATCGACGACCCGATCGACCCGGGCCGCTGGCCCGACTCGGGCAGCACCGGCCCCGACCGCGAGCCGCCCGAGGTGCAGGACCTGCCGATGCTGCTCGGCGACGTCGTCATCTGCCCCGCCGTGGCCGCCCGCCAGGCACCCGAGCACGCCGGCAGCTACGACGACGAGATCGCGCTGCTGGTGGTCCACGGCGTGCTCCACGTGCTCGGCCTCGACCACGCCGAGCCCGCCGAAGAGGCTGCGATGCAGGCCCGCGAGCGCGAGCTGCTCGACCGCTACCACCACCACCGGGGATGATGGTGGCGATGAGCATCCCTCCAAGTACCGGCGTGCTGGCCGCGGCCCCCGCCGGCGTGGACTGGGCGATCCTCGCGGCGGTCGTCTTCCTCACCCTCGTCGCCGTGCTCCTGGCTGTCGCCGAGACCGCGCTCACCCGTGTGTCGAAGGCCAAGGCCCAGGCCCTGGCCGAGACGCGCGGCAAGCGCGGCGAGATCCTCCTGTCGCTCGTCGAGCATCAGGAGTGGCTCAACCCGACGCTGTTCGTCACCCTCGCCAGCCAGCTCGTGCAGTCCACCCTTCTCGGTGTGCTGGCCAGCCGGCTCTTCGGCGCGTGGGGCGTGCTGGCCGCCACCGTGCTCAACGTCACGATCTTCTTCGTGGTGGCCGAGGTCGCTCCCAAGACGTGGGCGATCCAGCACACAGAGCGCGCCGCGCTGGCCGCCGCCCGCCCGATCAAGGCGCTGGCCAACCTCGCGCCGCTCCGGCTCCTGTCGCGCGGCCTCATCGGGGTCACCAACGTGCTGCTCCCCGGCAAGGGCCTCAAGCAGGGCCCCTTCACGTCGGAGGAGGAGCTGCTCGCCGTGGCCGACCTCGCCGTCGAGGAAGCGGTGATCGAAGCCGAGGAGCGCCGGCTCATCGAGTCGGTCATCGAGCTGGGCGACACCGTCGTGCGCGAGGTCATGGTGCCCCGGCCCGACATGGTCACCGTCACCTCCGAGTTCCGCGTCGCCGACGCCATGGAGGTCGTGATCCTCAACGGCTACAGCCGCATCCCGGCATGCGGCCAGGGGATCGACGACATCGTCGGCATCGTGCACGCCAAGGACCTCATGCGCGCCGAGCGCGACGGCAACGAGGAGCGCACGGTGGCCGAGCTGGCCCGTCCGGCCCGCTTCGTGCCCGAGACCAAGGGGGTGGCCGAGCTGCTCCGAGAGATGCAGGTCGACCGCTTCCACATGGCGATCGTCGTCGACGAGTACGGCGGCACCGCCGGCCTCATCAGCCTGGAGGACATCATCGAGGAGCTGCTCGGCGAGATCGTCGACGAGTTCGACGTCGAGGACCCGATGATCGAGCCGCTCCCCGGCGGCGACTACCGCATCAACGCCCGCATGCCACTCGACGAGGTGAACGACCTGCTCGACGCAGCGTTCCCCGAGGGCGACTGGGACACGATCGGCGGGCTGCTGCTCTCCGAGCTGGGCCACGTGCCGGTCGAGGGCGAGGTCGTCGAGGTCGACGGCTGGCAGCTCACCGCTCAGCGGGTCCAGGGCCGCCGGATCGGCCGGGTGCGCGTGCACCAGGTCGCCACCGTCGAAGCAGTACCCGTCGACGCCGAGCAGCGCTCCTGATGCGCTCCGGCTTCGTCACCCTCGTCGGGCGCCCCAACGTGGGGAAGTCGACGCTGCTCAACAAGATCCTGCGCACGAAGGTGGCGATCACCTCCGACAAGCCGCAGACCACCCGCACCCGCATCCTCGGAGTGCTCACCCGGCCCGAGTCTCAGATCGTGTTCGTCGACACGCCCGGGATCCACAAGCCCCGCACCGAGCTCGGCACGCGCCTCAACGCCACGGCCCAGGGCACGATCGGCGACGTCGACATCGTGTGCTTCGTGCTCGACGCCACGCAGCCATTCGGCCGCGGCGACCAGTGGGTCGCCAACCTCGTGCCCAAGGACTCCGTCTGCATCGTCAACAAGGCCGACAAGGCCTCCAAGCCAGAGCTGGCAGCGATGCTGGCGGCGGCCGGCGAGCTGGGGCTCAGCGAGTACTTCCCGCTCTCGGCCAAGACCGGTGACGGCGTCACCGCCCTGATCGACCACCTCATCTCCCGACTGCCCGAAGGCCCGCAGTACTTCCCCGACGACATGGTCACCGACGTTCCCGAGGCGTTCATGGTGTCCGAGCTGGTGCGCGAGCAGCTGCTGCGCCGCACCCACGACGAGCTGCCGCACTCCATCGCTGCTCGGGTGACGGAGTGGGACTGGCCCTTCGTGCGCTGCGAGATCCTCGTCGAGCGCGACTCCCAGAAGGGGATCGTGATCGGCAAGAAGGGCCAGGTGCTCAAGGAGGTCGGCATCGCCGTGCGCGAGCAGCTCCCCGAGGGCACCTACCTCGAGCTCCTGGTGAAGGTCGACAAGGACTGGCAGCGCCGGCCCGCGGCGCTCACCCGCCTCGGCTACTGATCCGCCGACCGCACCGGCCGGCTCATCACCACTCGCTGCGCGGGGTCGAGACCGTGCGCCGCCTCCGCGGCGACCACCTCCCGCAGCTCCTCTGACCAGTCGGTCTCGGGCACCTCTGTGAAGCCGCGCTTGGCGTAGAGCGGCGCGTTGAAGGGCACGTCGCGGAAGGTGGTCAGCGTGACCCGGGGCAGGCCGAGGCGCTGGGCCCAGGCTTCGACGGCGTCGAGCAGGGCGGTGCCCACGCCCTCGCCACCGCGCTCGGGCAGCACTGAGACCTGCTCGAGGTGGGCGTGGTCGCCGACCAGCTCTATCCGGGCGTAGCCCACCAGCTCGCCGCGGTCGTCGGCGGCGACGAGGACGGCGGCGGCCTCGGCCAGCTCGTCCTCGCTCGGCGGATCGTCGTCGGCGATCTCGTCCATCCCGATGTCGCGGAACATCGCGCCGGCGCGCACCTCGATCTCGCGGAGCACCGGCCAGTCAGAGGGCATGGCGTCACGGATGTGCAGGGCGCGTTCGCTGCGCATCAGGCCGACCCTAGCGACGTGATCTGCGATAGGACCCTCAGCCGAGCACCTGCGCGGCGCTGTGCAGCGCGAGACCGGCGAGGCCGCCGACGACGGTTCCGTTGATGCGGATGTACTGCAGGTCGGGGCCGAGCAGCAGCTCGAGGCGCCGGCTCGTCTCCTCGCCGTCCCACCGGGCGATCGTGCCCGACACCAGCTCGGTGATCTCGCCGCCGAAGTGCTCGACGACGTAGCGGGCCCCGGCGTCGGCGGCTTCATCGACCTTCGCCGCCAGCGCGGGCTCGGCGAGCATCCGCCGGCCCGCCGCGGTGACGGCGTCGGCGATCTGCGCCCGCAGCGGCGATCCAGGGTCGTCGGCCTGGGTGCGCAGGGTCGTCTTGGCCTCGGTCCACAGCTCGGCGACCCACGCCCGCAGCTCCGGCTGCTCGAGCAGCTCGGCCGCCAGGCGGTCGCCCCGTGCTTGCAGCTCAGGTGAGGTCTGCAAATCCTCCACCAGCTGGGCGAGGCGGACGTCGAGCTGACGCCGCATCTGGTGCTCGCCGTCGTTGGCCATGTCGTCGATGACCGCACGGGCGCCCTCGAGCAGGCGATGGAAGATGCGGTCCTCCACCGACTCGGGCAGCCACCACGGCGCCTTGGCCTGGAAGCGGGCGTGGAGGTCGCCGCGGTGCTCGTCGAGGTAGCGGTCGAGGCCGC
The DNA here is from genome assembly GCA_036570385.1 of Acidimicrobiales bacterium. Lineage (GTDB taxonomy): Bacteria > Actinomycetota > Acidimicrobiia > Acidimicrobiales > VFJN01 > VFJN01. Next base: position 6,420 of record DATCYI010000452.1, read on the forward strand.
GCAGCGCGGCGCTGACCACCTCGTCGTGGCGGCCGTCCTTGGTGAGCACGCCGAGGGCGCGCCCAGCCAGCGGGGCCAGCGGGGTCGAGTCGAGCTGGCTGCGGATGGCGCCGTCGACCACTCGGTGCACGTCGTCGTCCTCGAGCAGGTCGGCCACCTGCACGGCGGCGTCGGCCAGGTGCGCGGCCAGGCGCTCGGCGTTGACGAGATCGGCGAGCCAGCGGGCGACGCGGTCGCCGACCCGCGCCAGCTGCACCCGCTCGGCCACGGCATCGGGGGTCAGGAAGCTCGACTGGATGAACTCGCCGAGGGTCTCTCCGAACTGCTCCTTGCGCTCGGTGATGATCGCCGTGTGGGGGATGGGCAGCCCGAGCGGGTGGCGGAACAGCGCCACCACCGCGAACCAGTCGGCCAGGCCACCCACCATCGACGCCTCCGCCGTGGCCTGCACGTACCCGAGCCACGAGTCGCCCTCCGCGCCGGCGACGACGGTGGCCACGAACACAGCCGTGACCGCCCCGAGGAGCATCGTGGCGCGCCGCCTGGTGGTCACGAGCTGGCGGTGCTTGCGCTCCTCCGATGGGGTCGGTGGGAGCCTGGGCGGCAGCGGGGCGGTGGGGGCGACCATCCGACTGGTCTACCCACCTCCTTGCGATCAGGCGTCGCGGATGGCCTCGAGCACGCGGCGGGCCTCGGCCTGGTCCTTGGTGCGACGCATGGGGGGCAGGGCGTTCACGACCTGCCAGCGGTAGTTGGCCTTGGCCAGGCGGGGGTCGAGGACGGCCACGACGCCGTGGTCGCTGGAGGCGCGGATGAGGCGGCCGGCGCCCTGGGCTAGGAGCGTCGACGCCCGAGGCAGGTCGATGGTGCCGAACGCATCGGCGCCGGCGCGCTCGCGGCGGGCCTGGAGCAGCGGCTCGTCGGGCCGGGGGAACGGGATGCGGTCGATGGTGACCAGCGAGAGGGCGGCGCCGGGAACGTCGACGCCCTGCCAGAAGCCCATCGTCGCGAACAGGCAGGTGGCCGCATCGGCGCTGAAGCGCTCCAGCAGCCGGGCCTTGGGGAGGTCGCGCTGGGTGAGGATCGGCACGTCGACCCGGTCGCGCAGGCGGTCGGCCATCTCGTCGAGCACCCGGAAGCTCGTGAACAGGCCGAGGGTGCGGCCCCCGGCGGCGGTGATCAGCCCCTCGAGCTCGTCGGCGATGGCATCGAGGTACCTGTCGCTGCGGGGGTCGGGCAGGTGCGCGGCGCAGTAGAGGACGGCGTTGGCCTCGTAGTCGAAGGGGCTGCCGACGTCGAGCTCCTCCACCTCGGCAGCCGGCACGCCCAGCCGCACCGGCAGGCGAGCGGGGAGGGTGGCGCTGGTGAGCACGGTCGTGCGCTTGTCCCAGAGCGTGTCCTTCAGGAGCGCCGCCACGTCGAGCGGTGCGACCCGCAGCATCGGGCTGGCGTCGACGCCCTCCACCCACACCACCTCGTTGCTGGTGACCTGCTCCAGCACCCCGAGGTCCTCGATGAGCGCGCCGGCCGCCTGCTGGAGGCGCAGCGCCCGTGCCTTCATGTCCTCTGACGCGTCGCTCGGCACGTTGCGCGACGCCGACAGCGCCCGCTCCACCCGACCCCGGGCCACGGTGACGGCGCCTGCGAGGTCGTCGGGCAGTGAGCCCTTCAGGCGGCGGCCGCGGTGCGGGCGCAGGGCCGACGCCAAGATGTGGCCGGCGTCGTCGACCCCGCCGGGGAGCGTCTCGTCGGCGATCACGCCGCGGATCCGACGAGCCAGGTCGGTGAAGCGCCCCGCTGTCAGCTCCACGCCGCTGGTGGCCGAGACGATGTCCTCCAGCTGGTGGGCCTCGTCGATGATGGCCAGCTCGTGGTCGGGCAGGATCACGCCGCCCGCCGCGAGGTCGAGGCCGTAGAGGTGGAGGTTCACGACGGTGACGTCGGCCTCCTGGGCCTTGAGGCGGGCGCCCTCGGCGAAGCAGACGTTGCCGCTCGGGCAGCGTGCCGCTCCGGGGCACTCCCGGGCGCTCACGCTCACGGCCGACCACGCGACTGCGCTGGGCTCGACGTCGAGCTCGGCGCGATCACCGGTCTCGGTGCGGCCCGCCCAGTTCGACAGGGCGAGCAGCTCGTCGGCCGGTGCCCGCTCGGCGACCCCGTCGAGGCCCAGCTGCTCGCCGCCGGCGTCGCGCGACGCCAGCTCCGACAGGCGCTGCATGCACAGGTAGTTGGAGCGGCCCTTCAGGATCGCCCAGGAGAACGGCCGCTCCAGGTGCCGCTCCAGGAACGGCAGGTCCTTGAGGGCCAGCTGGTCCTGCAGCGCCTTGGTGGCGGTGGCGACGATCGTCTTCTTGCGGGCCAGCACGGCCGGCACGAGGTAGGCCAGCGTCTTGCCGGTGCCCGTCCCCGCCTGCACAGCGATGTGGCGCTTGTTGGCGATCCCCGCCGCGATGGCCTCCGCCATCTCGAGCTGTCCGGCTCTGGCCTCACCGCCCCCGGGCAGCTGCCCCACCACCCGGTTGAGCGCTTCGCTGACCGCCGACACCTAGGCGACGCTATCGCTCTGCCTCGTCCTCGCTCGCCTTCGGCGAGCTGCGGCGAGATAGCCGTGCGGCCCTTCGGGCCGCGCTGAGGGCTTGTGCTCACGACCGGCGGAGCCGGATCGTTCGCGGGCGAGGGGGAGCGGGGACGCTCCCCCTCCCGCTCCCCCTGCCCCGCGCTCCTACTTGTCCGTCATGACGGGATCTAGGCGCCTGGCGCGTTCAGGTCTGCGGCGTGTTCGACCGCGTTCGCCGATCCGTAGCCCGTTGTGCTCAGGGTCCAGCGCAGGATCGGGCCTATGGCGACGGCGGCGACCACGGTGCCGGCGCCGATCTGGCCGCCCAGGGCCCAGCCGGCGGCGACGCAGAAGATCTCGATGGCGGTGCGGGCCGGGGCGAGCGGGTAGCCGCGGTCGTGGATGGCGAGCATCACCAGCTCGGCCGGGCCGGGGCCGATCTCGGCGATGATCACGGCGGTGATGCCGGCGGCCACCAGGAGGAAGCCGACCACGAAGTGGGCCAGCCGGGGTGCCATCGCCTCGTGGGTGGGCAAGGCGTCGAGCACCACGCCCAGCACCGGGCCGACCACCAGCACGCAGATCACCGTGCCGGTGCCGGGCGCCCGGCCGATGGCCCAGCCGAGCGCGGTGAACACGATCGGCAGGAGCATGGCGGCGATGCCGATGTCGAGGCCGGTGGCCTCGGCGGTCCCCGTGGTGAGCACGTCCCAGGGCGCCACGCCCAGCTCGGCGCGGATCATGCTGGCGACCCCGCAGGCCACGAGCAGCAGCCCGATGGCCAGTGTGCCCAACCTCCTCGCCACCGAGGAGTCGGTGGTGGAGGCGAGCATCATCGCCGCACGATACCGGCGCCCCCACCGGGTCCATCCAGCCAATACGCCCTCCAGCGGTTGGTGTTGGCGGTCGGGCGGGCGAGACTCGGGCCCCGCAGTGCACAAGCCGTACGAGGAGGCACGAATGGACGTCGACGGGTACCTGGTGGAGCTCTTCGGTCGCTTGCCGGGGCTGGTCCATGCCGCGGTCGAGGACCTGGACGAGGCCAAGCTCGCGGAGGCTCCGGCCGACGGGGCCAACACGATCGCGTGGCTGGTGTGGCACCTCACCCGCATCGAGGACCACCACCTCTCGGAGGCGGCGGGCACCCCGCAGCGCTACATCGAGGACGGCTGGCACGAGCGCTTCGGGCGCGGCGCCGACCCGCAGGACCACGGCTACGGCCACTCGCCGGCCGACGTGGCGTCGGTCCGCGCCACGGCCGACGACCTCGCCGGTTACCACGACGCGGTCCACGCCCGCACCATCGACTTCCTCAGCGGCCTCACGCCTGGCGACCTCGACCGCATCGTCGACGAGAGCTGGGACCCGCCCGTCACCCTCGGCGTGCGGCTGGCCAGCGTGGCCTCCGACTGCCTCCAGCACGTCGGCCAGGCCGCCTACCTGCGGGGCTTGATCACGTGAGCGACGCCGCCGCGGCGGTGGCGGCGGCCCA
>DATCYI010000453.1:0-1736 GCA_036570385.1 Acidimicrobiales bacterium
CCAGCGGCCGGCTCCGTCGGCGAGCGTCAGCGGGTCACCGGGGCGCAGGCGCAGCACGCGCGTCAGGTGGTGGCGGTCGTCGTCGGCAAGCGTCGGGTCATCGATGTCGCTGACGAAGACGAGGGGGCCGGGGTGGTCGGCCGGGTGCACCTGACCTACCGGAACGCCGAGCGGATCTTCGACATGAGACCTGCTTCGGGCGGCTCGACGACATCGCCCCGCAGCTCGGCGAAGCGCCGGAGCAGCTCTTCCTGCTCGTCGGATAGGTCGGTGGGCACGTCGACCACGATTGTCACGACGATGTCGCCGCGGTGGCGACGCTCGAGGTGTGGCACGCCGTGGCCGCGCAGGCGCACCTCGTGGCCCGATGGCGTGCCCCGGCGCAGGACGAGCTCCTCGGTGCTGTCGAGCGTCTCGAACGGGATCGTCGCCCCGAGGACCGCCTGGGCGAACGACACCGGCACCTCGCAGCGCAGGTCGAGCCCGTCGCGGGTGAAGCGCTCGTGGTCGGCCACCCGCACGTGCACGTAGAGGTCGCCGTTGCCGCCGCCACGGGGGCCGACCGCACCGCGGCCTGTGAGCCGCAACGTGGAGCCGGTGTCGACGCCCGCAGGGATGTCGACGGTGTAGGTGCGCTCCTCGACCTTGCGCCCCTCGCCGCCGCAGGTCTCGCAGGGCTCAGGGATGACCTGGCCGCGCCCCGCGCAGCGCGGGCACACGGAGTTGGTGACCATCTGACCGAGGAACGACTGGCGGACCCGCTGCACCTGACCGGCGCCCGCGCACTCGAGGCAGGTGATCGGCTCGGTGCCGGGCTTGGCCCCTGTCGCCTCGCAGGTGTCGCAGGCCACTGCGGTGCGGACCTCGACGGGGTGTCGCGCGCCGAACACGGCCTCCTCGAGGGTGAGGTCGGCGACCACCTCGAGGTCGGCACCCCGGGGCGGGCCGGCCGGTCGCCGTCGACCACCGCCACCGAAGGGGCTGCCACCCCCGAAGAACGCGTCGAAGATGTCGTTGACGCCGCCGGCGCCGAACCCGGCGAACGGATCGCCGGCGCCGCCTGCGCCCTCGGCTCCGAAGCGGTCGTAGCGGGCGCGCTTCTCCGGATCGGAGAGCACCTCGTAGGCGTGAGCGACGGCCTTGAAGCGGTCGGACGCCTCGGGATCCGGGTTCGTGTCGGGGTGCAGCTGCCGGGCCAGGCGCCGGTAGGCCTTCTTGATCTCGTCGGCCGAAGCGTCGCGGGACACCTCGAGCAGCGCGTAGTAGTCGTCGGCCACCTTGGTCAGCCCTCCGTGAGGCGCTTGGACAGGCGGTTGCTCACGACCGCTACAGCAGCCATCGCCTGGGGGTAGTCCATCCTGCTCGGTCCGAGCACCCCGATGGTGCCGGCCGCCTCGCCGTCTACCTGGTACGGAGCGACGATCAGGGCGCACTCGGCGAGCGGCGCCATGCCCGTCTCGGATCCGATGGCGACCTGGAGGCCGCGGTCGAGCACGTCGCGCAGCAGGGTGACGACGACGTACTGCTGCTCGAGGATGCCGAGCACCTCGCGCACAGTCTCGATGGCGTCGAACGCGCGGGCGATCTGCGACGAGCCCCCGACGAACACGTTGTCGGGGTCGTCTCCCCGATCGGCGCGCAGCGAGGCCAGCGAGAGGGAGCACAGCGCGTCGGTGGCGGCGTCGCCGGTGGCGGGCAGGCTCGGCAGCGAGCTGCGCACGGCCCCGGCCAGGTGA
>DATCYI010000454.1:0-2744 GCA_036570385.1 Acidimicrobiales bacterium
GGGTCCGCGCCCCCCGGCTGATCCTGGTGGCCGCCGGTGCGTGGGCGCTGGTCCAGGTGGCGCTCCCCCTGCGTCACCTCGCCTACCCGGGTGACCACCGCTGGACCGGCGAGGGCTACCGCTTCGGATGGAACGTGCTGCTCAGCGAGAAGGCCGGCTCGGTGACGTTCCGGGTCCACGACCCGACGACGGGCGACCGCTGGATCGCCGACGCCTCCCTGCTCTACACGCCGACGCAGCGCCGGGTGATGGCGGCCGAACCAGACCTGATCCACCAGGCCGCGATCGCCATCGCCTCTGAGGAGAGGCGCGAGCGCGGTCATCAGGTCGAGGTGCGGGTCGACGCATGGGCGTCGCTCAACGGGCGACCGGCGGTCCGGCTGATCGATCCCGACGTCGACCTTGCCGCCGCGGATCGCGACCTGTGGCACGACCGCTGGATGCTGCCGGGTCCGTGAGCTGAGCGGCACACTGGGTGCATGACCGATCCCGTCGATGTGACCGTCTCCGACAACCCCGCCAAGAGCCGCTACGAGGCGCTGGTCGACGGCGAGGTCGCCGGCTTCGTCGAGTACCGCATCGACGGCGATGCCATCGACATGCACCACACGGAGGTGAGCGACGCCTACGAGGGCAAGGGCGTCGGCAGCCGCCTGGCCAAGGGAGCGCTCGACGCGGTCCGTGAGCGGGGTCTGAGCGTCATCCCGACCTGCCCGTTCATCAAGCGCTACATCGAGCGCCACGAGGACTACGCCGACCTCGTGCAGGCCTGACCCCCTACGGCGCGCCTAGCGCGTGAGGGTGCACAGGCCGGTCCAGACCTGGGCGGGGGTGCGAGCGACCAGCTCGTAGCCGTCGTCGGCGGCTCGGGCCTCGACGATCCCAGCGGACCCAGCCGAGAGCAGGACCATGGCGGTGGTGGCGCGGCGCACTCCGTCGCTCGACCAGCGCAGGTGGGTCAGCCGCACGGGCTGCGTGGGGCCGATCGCGTCGCGGGCCCAGCCGGTCCCGGCTCCCTCCCTGACGGGCACCATCACCTCGTCCCACGGCAGCGAGCGCTCCGGCAGGTCGGTCACCTCCGCCGCGGGACCGATCTCCATGAGCCCGGCGAGCACCCGCGCCGCCGCCGAAGGGCGCGCCTGGGCGCGCAGGTCCTGGACGTCGTCCGCACCGGTGCCACCGCTGACCACCACCACGCCGGATGCTGCGATCCAGCCTCTGTGGAGAGCCACGTCGGCGCCCTGCTCGAGGCGCAGCCCGAAGCGGCTCCTCGGATGGCGCAACGTGTGCAGCACCTGCCGGAGAGCGCCGTCGACCCCACCGTCGACGACGACGCCGAGCTCCTTCAGCTCGCGCCCGATCTCGTCGCGGGGGTCGAGCGCCCGCTCGTCGCCACCGACCATGGCTTCGAGGTGGTGGCGCGGGAGCCGGATGATGCCGCGCTCGGGCGAGTACTCGGGTGCGATCACGACGCCACCCTGACGGATCGCACGAGGGCGTAGAGGGTGGCGGCCACCTCGGGCCAGTCGCCGTCGGCGGCGGTTCCGGCGGCGGCGATCACGTAGCCGTCGTCGGTGTGGCTGTGGTGCTGCAGCACAGTCAGGTCGGCGCCGCCGGTGGCGTGGGCGACGAGGAACGTGACGGTCCGGGCCCGCCGGTCGGCCGACGCGTCGAGCAGCACGGGCTCGACCAGGGTGGTCGCGACGCCCTGGATCTGCGCGGCGAGGTAGGCCTCGGGGGACTGGCCGGGATCGGCGGGCGTGACCGCGACGAGCAGGTTCGGCGCGAGGCGCGTGGGCCAGGGATCGGCCCGTGCCACGAGCGCGAAGGGCGCCACGTCGCGCCGGTGCGACCAGCCTTCCGGCAGGTCGACGGCCAGCTCGGGGAGCGTCACCGGTGATCCTTCAGGCGGCTGAGCCGCGAGCCACGGCGCGGACCGGGCGCCTGCTGGTCGCGCTGGTAGGGGGGACGCAGGCGGGGCGGCACACCGAGCCAGTAGTAGCAGAGCGAGTAGAGGCCGCCGGCGGCCAGCACCACGAACGCGACGACCGATACCGCTGTGAACACGGTGCCGTCGCGGTCTTCGCTCAGCAGTCCGCGCACGAGCTCGGCCACGCCGATGCCAGCGAACCCGGCCCCGACCGGCGCGGCGGCGTGAGCGCCGCCGAAGTACGACTGGTAGGGCGGACGTGGGCCCTCAGGGCCGGGGACGCGCCCCTGCCAGGTGCGCACGCCGATCCAGACGCCGAGCGCGCCGAAGGCGAGGGCGCCGAGCACCACGGACCACTGGATCGGCTGGTCGGCGGTGGTGGCGGAGGACTGGGCGAGCAGCGCGCCGGTCAACCCTGGGGCACCGTCGTGCCGGTGGGCGGAGACTCGGGGAAGGGCTCCGGAGCCGGGCCCGGGGAGGGCTCGGGCGGGCCGTCGGGAACGGTGGTGCCCGTGGGCGGAGCGAGCTCCTCGCGCGGCTCAGGGATGCCCTCGACGGTGCGGATGAGGCCGTCGCGATCCGGGAGGACGTCGGGCAGCTCGGCATGGACGTCGGGCTGACCCTGCGTCTCCGCCAGGGCGATGTCCATCCCGATGAGGTGCGTCGCCGCCACCAGCGGCAGCAGGTCGCCCGACGTGTTGCCGTCGGTCTGGGCCAGCTCGTCCTCGATGAGGTCGAGGTCGTACTCGCCTGGGAGGGGCTCGTCGTCGCCCATCCACGGAAGCTGGTCGGAGAGCCAGCCGCCGAAGGAGCT
>DATCYI010000455.1:0-3100 GCA_036570385.1 Acidimicrobiales bacterium
CAGCGCCTTGATGCCCGCCAGGCCGTCGAGCGCGTGGTGAACGTGGGCCGCGGTCGGGCGGGGCGACACGACGTGGACCGTGTCGCCAGCGGCGAGCCGCTCCGCGACGAACGCCGCCGCAGCATCGGGCCCGGAGCCGCGCTCGGGCACGTAGGGCCCCACGATCAGCCAGCGCACGTCAGATCCCCTCCGCCCACGGCATCTGGTGGAGGCTCGACTCCATGTGGTCGAGCACGGTCGGCCACGTGTAGTGCTCGAGCACGTAGGCCCGGCCGGGCTCCGCGAGCCGGGCGAAGGTGGCGGGCGACGCGGCTACCGCCTCGATCGCGGCAGAGAGCTCGTCGACGCCGGTCCACGTGACGCCCGCGCCCGAGCGCTCGCAGTGCCAGCGGACGACGTCGCTCTCAGCGTTGGCCAGCACCGGCGTGCCCGCCATCCAGGCCTCCATGATCGTGCGGGAGAAGCTCTCGTTGCGGCTCGGCTGCACGTAGGCGGCCGCGGCCGCGAAGGCGTCGGGCGCCTCCTCGTCGGAGAGGAAGCCGAGGTCGTGGACCCGGTCGGCGACGGAGCCGGGAGCGTCGATGTCGCCGACGCCCATGGTGGCCAGGTCGAGATCGGCGCCCCTGGCCACAGCTCCGGCGAAGGCCTCCATGAGCACCGGCCAGCCCTTGCCCTCCTCGCGGCGGCCCGCGTACAGCAGGAACGGCCGCTCGATGCCGTGGCGGGCCCGGAAGGCCTCCGGGTCGTAGCGCTCGGGCACCGGCACGCCGGCCCCGGTCAGCTCACCGGCGCCGGGATCGAGGCCGAGCTCGCGGGCCAGCTCCTGCTCGGGGCCTGACAGGTACCAGGCCCGAGCGACCTGCGAGAGCGATCTTGCGATGATGCGCAGGCGGGCGTAGCCCTCGTCGTGCAGGCAGGGCATGACGATCGTGCGCTCGGGCGCCACCATGGCGCCGACGACGGTCGTCCAGAACAGGTACGGCGACAGCACGATGGCCCGGTAGCGCCGCTGCTCCGCCACGAGGTGGTGGTACAGGTCGGGCACCCGGAACAGCCCGTTGACCCAGGCCAGCTCCTGGCCCTCGTCTAACGGGATGCCCTCGGCGATGCGCCGCTCGAGGTCGCCTCGATCCGCCTGGCCGGGGTAGCGGCCCTCCTCGCGCACCAGCTCGAAGCGGCGCACGGTGACGCCGTCGACCACGGAGGTGCCGGGCGGGTAGGCGTCGGCCCACGTGTAGTGGTCGCGGGCGCGGGTGGTGAGCACCTCGACGTCCCAGCCCCGAGCGGCGAGCCCCGTCGCCGCCTCGCGCATCACGGCCTCGGAGCCGCCGACGACATCAGGCCCGAACCGCGGCGTCACGAACGCGATCGTCCCGGCCCGCTGCGGCCCGGTCATCCGCCGACCACCGACCGCCTACCGACCCACTCCGAACCTGCGACAACCCGTCGCCCAGACGACGACAGACGCTCGCAGGTTCGCCGTTCCATCGAACCTGCGACAACCCGTCGCCCAGACGACGACAGACGCTCGCAAGTTCGCCGTTCCATCGAACCTGCGACAACCCGTCGCCCAGACGACGACAGACGCTCGCAAGTTCGCCGTTCCATCGAACCTGCGACAACCCGTCGCCCAAACGACGACAGAAGCTCGCAAGTTCGTGGTTCCATCGAACCTGCGACAACCCGTCGTCCAGATGACGACAGAAGGTCGCAGGTTCGTGAGTGGCGCGAGCGGACGTCAGGCACCGGTGCGGCTTGCTAGGTGGGTGCGGATGGCGCCGACGAAGGCGTCCTTGGCGGCGTCGAGCGAGTGGGAGGCGAGGACGCCGCGACCGGCGGCCACGAGGCTGGCCCGGAAGGCGTCGTCCTCGAGCATCTCGTGCACCGACGCAGCCACCGCGTGCGGCGTCGCGGCGTCGCGCTCGACGAGCACCGCCGCGTGGCCGACGGTGTCGGGCACCGCTCCCGCGGCCAGCGCGACGACGGGCACGTCGTGGCGCATCGCCTCCAGCAGCGGCACGCAGAAGCCCTCGTGCTGCGACAGGCACACGAACGCATCGGCGTCGGCGTAGTAGGCGGCCAGCTCGGCGTCGGTGACCGGGCCGGCGAAGGTGACGGCGCTGGTGACGCCGAGGTCGTCGACCAGTCCGAGCAGCGCGTCGGCGTAGGACGACGCCGCCTCGCTGCCCACCAGCGTGAGGCGGGCGCCACGGTCGTAGAGCATGCGGTAGGCCGCGAACGCGGCGATGACGTCGTGCTGGCACTTGTTGGGGGCCAGGCGGCCGACGAAGAGCCAGCTGCGCCCGGCCCGCGTGCGAGCGAGGTGCTCGGCGACGACGGGGTCGGGGGCGGCGAGGCGGGAGTCGAGGTCGAGCAGCAGGGGCGAGACCTGCACCGGCGAGTAGCCGAGCTCGGTCAGCTCGGCGGCGTTGAACGGCGAGTCGGCCAGCGCCAGGCGAGACCGGCGGGCCATCGCACCGAGCTGGGCCCGGGCCCGGCGCATGCTCGCGGCGGCCTGGTCGTCCCACGCCTCGAAGAACGAGGCAGGCGTGATGTTGTGGTAGTTCACGGCCAGCGGCTCGCTGCGGCGCAGGAGCCAGTCGACCGCGGAGGACCCGGTCGAGCTCTGGTAGATGACCAGGTCGGCCTGGCCGCCGTGCGCGTCGTAGTCGCTCAGCGGGAGGCCGGTGCCGGCGTGGTGGCCGAGGCGGAACTCCGAGAAGACCTCCGACGTGAAGCCGGCGGCTCGCAGGGCGTCACGCACCTGCAGCGTGTGGTTGCCGACCGCGTCGTGCGGGGCCAGCACCGGGATGATCTGGTGGACGGTGCTCACCGCTCGCCTCGATCCCGGTCGTCGTCGTGCTCGAGATCGTCGACGCGGCGCTCCAGCTCGTCGATGCGGGCGGCGGTCGCTCGCACCGCACGCGAGGTGGCAACGCCGAGCTGGCGCACCTGGCCGCCGAGGTGGCCGACGTACCAGCCGACCGTCTTGGCGATGGCCACCTTCACGCCGCGCCCGGCGGCGCGGGTCGACTCGACGGGCGGGGCTACGTCGACCTCGGCGGCCATGTCGAGGGCCCGGAGGTGGCTGGCCAGGTTG
>DATCYI010000456.1:0-2020 GCA_036570385.1 Acidimicrobiales bacterium
TCACCCGAGGTCGGCATCGAGCCATGCAACCTCGTCGTCTCGCAGCGGGGCGCTGAGCTCGGCGCCGATGCGGTCCTGACGGAGCGCCCGAACCGCTAGGGAGACGGTGTTGCCGACCGTGGTCTGCAGCTGAGCGGCGAGTCGCTTGAGCTCTTCGTGCGTGGCGACGTCGATGCGAACGCTGGTGCTCTGCATGCAGATCAGCATACAGTCGCGACGCGAGCCTCATCATGGGAGCGATCTCGATCCGTCGCCTAGTCGTCGGGCGTCGCCGTGATGGGATTGCGTCCGAGCATGGCGATCAGCTTCGTCTCGTCGGCGTCGCGTCGCGACGAGTCCTCTGTCGCGTCCACACCGACCTCATCGTTCCCTCGTCCGCTGAGGACGGGAACTGACAGCGGGCATGGAGAACCGAAGGCATCACTCAGCCAGAGGGTGCGCTCGCTCCTCCAGTAGCGGAGAGCTGTCACGACATCCGGGCCGAGCGCGGGCACCGAGATCACGTGGCCCTCAGCGAGGAGCATCCCGGTCCAGCTGAGGTGCACCCCGTCGTAGTCGACGGCGACAGACGTCCAGTCGGGCATGGCCACGCGGACCTCGTGGCGTGCCGCCGCGCCCGCTGAGGCGATCTCGAGCTCGCGCGCCTCGCCGACGTGCTGGTTGGGCCCGGGGAGCTCCCAGCCACCGTGCAAGCCCGTGGTCATCCGCGGGTACCGGGCCACGAGCCGTGCCCAGTCCTCCGCAGAGCTGACCTCGAAGACCCGGGCGGTCGGCTTGATCGGAAGCGACCAACGGCTGATCGGACCTGGGAAGAGCTCCCAGGCCTCCATGAGTCCATCGTGGACCTCGACCGGCGGCGTCGACACGGTCCACAGCCCCGCCCAGCTGAACTCGCCACAGCAGTAGACCGAGTTGTGGTCCGTGAAGCACCGACCCACAGCTGCCGGATCGGTCGCGCTCGTCCACCACTCCTGGGCCTCCAGCTGGCATGCGGCCCCTAGAGCATCACCGAATCGATCCGAGATGGCAGCGGCGATCGCACGCCGCTCTGGGGCGAGGCGGTACGCATTGGACAGGTGTGCGGGGGCATCTGAGACCCACGGTCCGGCGAATCGCTCGGCGGAAGACACCAGGTGCTGAAGGAGCACTCCGAACCCCATCTGGGCGAGGCCCGTGACGGTGGCGAGCACCGCGGCGGGATCGGAATCCAACGGGTTGTCGAACCATCGCACGTCATCGCGATGCTCGAGCTCGAGCGCCTGGATCAGAGCCACCCCGGCGGGAGCGGCCAGGAAGCGCGCCGCAGAGTCGAGCCCCGTACCTGAGTCCTCCGTCATCTGGTTGGCCGGTCGCGCTGGCCGAGCAGCTCCGCGATCGCCTCGTCGGATGCCCGAGCGAGGGTTCCGCCGGAGAAGCGGTCGTCGTTGGTGACGTCGCGGAGGGCCCACGGCGGACGCTCGAGGTGCGCGTCACCCGGCGCGAGCTCGACCTCGGCGAGCACGAGACCGGCGAGGCGGCCGAGGAACCGGTCGACCGCGAGCGTCCGACCGCACCACTCGACGTGGGAGCGGGTCTTGTGGAGCTCGGCGGCTGGCAGAGCCAGGAGCGCGGCGTGCTCGCCAGCCGAGAGGTAGATGTTGGTGAGGCTCACCATCTCGGGGTCCGTCGCCACAGCGCGCACCTTCTGGCCGAGCTTGTAGACGACCCCCTCCGAGCTCTCGCTGCGGCGCAGGCGAAGCCGGGTCTCGTCGATGTAGCGATCGAGGATCGAGCAGACCGGCTCGGCACCCGCAGGCACGGCATCGCAGAGCCACCGCTGCTCGCGCTCGATGTGGGCATACCGGCCGTGGCCGGGGCGTCGGTCACCCATGTGCAGATCATGGCGCGCCTCGGCGTCAGGTGGGGGTCTGCTGGTGGAGGGCGAGGCGCCACTTGCCTGCGCCGCGCACGTAGGTGCTGCTGATCAGCGCTGAGTAGCTCAGATCGCCCCGCGCGGCGCTGGCTCGGTAGGCGACCACGG
>DATCYI010000457.1:0-2167 GCA_036570385.1 Acidimicrobiales bacterium
CGCCTATGAGCTGCTGGCTGTGGACGCGGGCGACGTTGTCGGCGAGGTCGTGGGCCCGGTCGGCTCGCGGGCCGACCCATCCGAGCAGGATCGTCTCGTGGAAGAGGGTGAGCCAGCGCTCGAAGTGAGCGACGGTGAAGGGCTCCTGCGCGTGCACGAGGGCGTGGGCGCGGAACGGGTTGCCGGCGTAGCCGGAGCGCCCGAGCAGGGCCCGGCTCCAGAAGGCCGTGAGCTTGGGGAGGTGCTCTGACCAGTCGACCTGGGCGACGTCGTTGAACATCGGGCCGAGGAGATCGTCCTGCGCGACGTCCGCGTAGAAGCGCCGCACCATCTCCGCGATCTCGCTCTCGTCGTCGAGGTCGCGCGTGGGGGTGGGACGGGGGGTGTCTCGCACAGCGGGCTCCTCCTCGGGGGTCGGGTGGTCAGGAAGCCAACGCTCGACCATCCCAGGTCGCAACGCGGCCGCGCCAGGGCCGAAGGTCCCAACCCGGGCTCGACGGCTCACCTGGGTCAGGCGGTCGGTCGGTCGGGGGCGGGGCGGGCCAGCCAGCCCGACTGCTGGCGCTCGAGCTCGAGCAGCGCCCGTCGCGTGTGGAGCACGTCGGTGCGGGTGCAGATCCCCACCAGCTCGCCGCGGTCGACCACCGGCAGGTGGTCGACCCCCTCCTCGAGCATCCGCTGAAGGGCCACCTCCACAGTCTCGTGGGGGCCGACCGTGATGACCTGGGGCTCGGCGATGTCGCGGAGCCAGGCATCTTCGTCGGCCGCGTTGATGAGGTCGCGCCTGGTGACGATGCCAAGCAGCTTCCCGTCGGCCTCGACGACCGGGTAGGCGCTGTGGTCGGCCACCTCGAAGTGCGTCGCCAGAGCCGCTCGACTGAGGTCAGCGGACAGGGTCGTGACGTCTCGCGTCATCACCGCGTCGACGTGGGTGGTGCGCATCGCGTCGACGTGGAAGGCGCTCGGCACCAGCAGGCCTCGACGGCTGAGCTTCTCCGTCATGATGCTGTCCTTCAGCAGCCACCGAGCCACAAGGTCGGCGAGGACGGTGGCGCCCATGAGGGGCAGGATCGCGTCGTAGTCGCGGGTGAGCTCGAACAGGAACACGATGGCCGCGAACGGTGCGCGCGCTGCCGCGCCGAAGGTGGCGGCCATGGCCACGAGCGCCACGGACGAGGCCGACAGTCCCAGGTCCGGGAAGGTCTCGGAGATGAGCTGGCCGACGAGCGCGCCGGTGGTGGAGCTGATGATGAGGATCGGGGCGAGCGTGCCGCCCGACGTGCCGGAGGCCAGCGCGATCCACCAGATCACCAGCTTGCCGACCGCCAGCGCCGCGAGGGTGCCGAGGGCGAGGTGGCCGGCGAGTGCGTCGTCGATCACGTCGTAGCCGACGCCGAGGGCGCG
This sequence comes from Acidimicrobiales bacterium, assembly GCA_036570385.1. Taxonomy (GTDB): domain Bacteria; phylum Actinomycetota; class Acidimicrobiia; order Acidimicrobiales; family VFJN01; genus VFJN01. The sequence continues at coordinate 1,405 of DATCYI010000457.1, forward strand.
CGGCACGAGCAGGCCGATGGTGGCGAAGGCGGCGGCGCCGATGACCGGGTGGTAGCTCTGCGAGATGGGCAGGCGCCGGTAGAGGTCCTCGACGAGGAACAGGCCCTTCGCGATCACGACGGCGAGCAGACCGCACCCGAGGCCGACAGCGGCGAAGATCGGGAGCTCGCCCAGGCCAGAGAAGTCGTGGTCGGGCACGGTGAAGAGCGGACCGCTGCCGAAGAGCTGGGCGTGGACGCCGCCGGCGACGCTCGATGCGACGACCAGCGGGATGAAGGACCGAGCGGAGAACTCGAACAGCAGGAGCTCGATGGCGAGCACCACGGCGGCGAGCGGCGAGCCGAAGGTGGCGGCCATGCCGGCCGCGGCGCCACTGGCGAGGAGCACCTTGCGCTGGCTCGGCGACACCCTCACCGCCTGCCCGATGAGCGAGCCGATCGCCCCGCCGGTGACGATGATCGGGCCCTCGGCACCGAACGGGCCGCCGGTTCCGATGGCCACTGCGGCCGAGAGGGGCTTGGCCACAGCGGTGCGCGGAGCGATCCGGCTCTGCTTGGTGAGGATCGCCTCCCTGGTCTCGGGCAGGCCGTGGCCGCGGCTGACCGGCGACCACTTGGCGCGCAGCGTGACGATGCCGGCGCCCACCATGGCGGTGAGCACGACGAGCGGGGTCACCTCGAGCTCCTCGAAGCTGGGCAGCTCCCAGCCGTACCGGTGGAAGAGGGCGAAGTTGGTGATCAGCCCGATCAGGTGCACGAGCGCC
>DATCYI010000458.1:0-4659 GCA_036570385.1 Acidimicrobiales bacterium
CGGCGAGCGCGAGCACGAGGTGCGAGCCAGCGTCGCCGACTCCACGGTGCGCGTCGACGTGCGCCTCCTCGACAACCTCATGACCCTCGTCGGCGAGCTGGTCCTGGCTCGCAACCAGGTGGTCCAGCTCGTCTCCGACCAGGACGACGCCGTGCTCTCGGCCACCTCCCAGCGGCTCTCCCTCATCACGACGGAGCTGCAGGAGACCGCGATGAAGACCCGCATGCAGCCGATCAGCAACATCTGGTCGAAGCTCCCCCGGGTCGTGCGCGACCTGGCCGCTGCGTGCAACAAGTCCGTCCGGGTCGAGATGATCGGTGAGGACACCGAGCTCGACAAGACGATCATCGAGTCGATCAAGGACCCCCTCACCCACCTGGTGCGCAACTCGGTCGACCACGGGGTCGAGACCGCCGACGTGCGCACGGCGATGGGCAAGCCGGCCGAGGGCCGTCTGCTCCTGCGGGCGTTCCACGAGGGCGGCCAGGTCAACATCGAGATCTCCGACGACGGCGCTGGCCTGAACCCGGAGAAGATCCGGGCCAAGGCCATCGAGCGCGGTCTGATCTCGGTCGACCAGGCTGCGGCGCTCAGCGAGCGCGAGCTCTGCCACCTCATCTTCGAGCCGGGCTTCTCCACCGCCGAGCAGGTCACGAACGTGTCCGGCCGCGGTGTCGGCATGGACGTGGTGCGCACGAACATCGAGCGCATCGGCGGCAGCGTCGACGTGAGCACCGAGCTCGGCGAGGGCACCACCTTCCGCATCAAGATCCCGCTCACGCTGGCGATCATCCCGGCGCTCGTGGTCACGGCCGCCCAGGACTGCTTCGCCATCCCGCAGATCAACCTGCTCGAGCTGGTGCGCCTCGAGGGCGCCGAGGCCCGCGATGCGATCGAGCTCCTGCACGGCACGCCCGTCTACCGGCTGCGCGGCAACCTGTTGCCGATCCTGCGGCTCAACGAGCAGCTCGAGCTCGACCGGATCTCCGACGACGACGTGATCAACATCGTCGTGCTCCGCGCCGACGATCGGTCCTTCGGTCTGGTGGTCGACGGGGTCAAGGACAGCTCCGAGATCGTGGTCAAGCCCCTGGGCAACCACCTGAAGGGCCTGTCGACCTTCGCCGGGGCCACCATCCTCGGCGACGGCAGCGTCGCTCTGATCCTCGACGTGATGGGCCTGGCCCAGCGCGCCCACGTGATCAACGAGAGCCGAGACCGGTCGATGCTCGCGGCGAACGCCGAGCACGACGCGGCGAGCCTCGACACGACGCCGGCACTCCTGCTCGAGACCGTCGACGACGGTCGCATGGCGGTGCCGCTGTCGCTCGTCGATCGGCTCGAGGAGCTGCCGCTGGCCTCCGTGGAGCACATCGGCAACGACGAGGTCGTCCAGTACCGCGGTGAGGTCATGCCGCTGGTCCACCTGGCCCGGGTCCTGCCCGAGCGCCGGCTGGCGCCGCGTCACGAGGCCGCCTCGGCTGCCTCGAGCGACGTGCTGCAGGTCGTCGTGGTCCGCCACGCCGGTCGCTCAGTCGGCCTCGTGGTCGAACGGGTCCTCGACATCACGTCGCACCCGAAGGACCTCGAGCCTGGCGCCCGCGCCGGTGTGAGCGGCACGACCGTCGTCGACGGTCGGGTCACGGAGGTCCTCGACCTCCAGGGGCTCCTGGCCATGGCCGGCATCTCCGCCCGGGCCTCAGAGTCCCCCGTCCCGGCCCTCGCAGGCTGACCCGTGGAGCAAGCACCCATGCCTTCCCTCTCCAGCCCCGCCCTCGTCGCGGACGACGCGCCGTCGACCCGGCGCGCGCTCGTCATCGATGACTCCCGGGCCCAGCGCTCGATGCTCCGCCGGCTCCTCGCCGACCGAGGCTACGAGGTGAACGAGGCCGGCGACGGCCTCGAGGGAGTCGACAGCCTCGCCCGCTCGGGCGCTGTCGACCTCTGCCTCGTCGACTGGAACATGCCGAACATGAACGGCCTCGACTTCATCAAGACCGTTCGGGAGAACCCCGACTACGAGCGCATGCAGCTCGTGATGGTCACCTCCGAGAGCGAGCCCGCTCACATCGCCCGTGCCCTCATGCACGGAGCCGACGAGTACGCGATCAAGCCGATGACGGCTGACGCCCTCGTCGACAAGCTGGCCATCCTCGGCCTCGACGAGGGCTGACGATGGCGCCGATCCGCGTCCTCGTCGTGGACGACTCCGTCGTCATGCGACGCATGGTCACGCACGTGCTCGAGGCCGAGCCCGACATCGAGGTCGTGGGCTTCGCCGCCAACGGCCGCCTGGGCCTCGCCAAGATCGAGCAGCTGCGCCCCGATGCGGTGACCCTCGACATCGAGATGCCGGAGATGGACGGGCTGGCCACGCTGCCGTTGCTGCGCGCCGCTCACCCGGACCTTCCGGTGATCATGTGCAGCACGCTCACCGAGCAGGGCGCTTCGGCCACCTTCGAGGCCCTCTCTCTCGGCGCCAGCGACTACGTCACCAAGCCGAGCAACGGCGGCGGCATGGACGCCGCCATGGCTCAGCTCAGCGGCGATCTGATCCCCAAGGTCCGTGCGCTGTGCGCGAGCGTCGGGCGACGCGGCGGCTCCGGTCCGGCTCCCGCCGCCGTCCCTTCGAGCACGCACCTCGTGCGGAGCTCCGACAGCCCGGCATCGCGCGTCGAGGCCGTCGTCATAGGCGTGTCGACCGGCGGGCCCAACGCCCTGGCTGAGCTCATCCCGAGCCTGCCGGCCGACCTGCCGGTTCCTGTCCTGGTCTGCCAGCACATGCCGCCCACGTTCACTCGGCTCCTCGCCGAGCGCCTGGACGGTCGATCCCCACTGCACGTCAGCGAGGCCACGCACGGCGAGCCCGTCCGGGCCGGCGGTGTATGGATCGCGCCCGGCGGCTCGCACCTCGAGGTCCGGCGGTCCGCCGGCGGTGGCATCGTGACCGCGCTCACGGTCGAGCCGCCCGAGAACTCCTGCCGTCCCTCCGTCGATCCGCTGCTGCGCTCCGCCACGGCCACCTTCGGCGCCGGCGTCCTCGCGGTGATCCTGACCGGCATGGGCCAGGACGGCCTGCGTGGCTGCGAGGGCGTCATCGAAGCCGGGGGACGCACGATCGCACAGGACGAAGCCACCAGCGTCGTCTGGGGGATGCCGGGCTACGTCGCCCGCGCCGGCCTCGCCGACGAGATCCTCCCGCTCTCCACGATCGCCGCCGCGATCGTGCGTCGGACCAGCCCGAGCGCTGCACTCAGCGTTCCCGCACAGTCTGCGAGGCGCTGAGCATGTCTCTCGCCGCAGCCGACTTCGGCTACCTAGCGGATCTGATCCACCGCCGTTCGGCGATCGTCCTCGAGTCCGGCAAGGAGTACCTCGCCGAGAGCCGTCTCGAGAGCGTCGCCCGCGCCAACGGCCTCAAGACCGTGGGCGAGCTCGTCGCAGGCATGCGCAACGGCACCGTCAACGTGCAGGACGACGTGATCGACGCCATGACGACGAACGAGACGTCGTTCTTCCGGGACATCCACCCGTTCAACGCACTGCGCGACACCGTCCTGCCCGAGATCATCGAGCGGCAGCGGGCTTCCCGCACCCTCACCATCTGGTGCGCCGCCGCGTCGTCCGGGCAGGAGCCGTACAGCATCGCGATGCTGCTCCGGGACAGCTTCCCCGAGCTCCGCAGCTGGACGGTCCGCATCATCGCCAGCGACATCTCGCCGACGATGCTGGAGCGGTGCCGGGCCGGGCGCTACAGCCAGCTCGAGGTGAATCGGGGCCTGCCGGCGCCGACGCTCATCAAGCACATGACCCGCGATGGTGCGGCGTGGGTCGTGTCCCCCGAGCTGCGCAGCATGATCAGCACCCAGCAGATGAACCTGGCCGACTCGTGGCCTTCGCTGCCCAAGTTCGACCTCATCTTCATGCGGAACGTCCTCATCTACTTCGACGTTCCGACCAAGAAGCAGATCCTCGGCAAGGTCCGCCAGCAGCTGCGGCCCGAGGGCCTCCTGCTGCTCGGCGGAGCCGAGACCACGATGAACCTGGATGCCTCGTTCGAGCGGGTGCCGCATGGCCGCTCGAGCTGGTACCGACTGAACGCACAATAGGAGAACAGGTCCCATGGACATGACCGAAGACATCAACCAGCTGGTGGTCGACATCTGGAGCTCCGTGCTGCAGATGAGCGCGGCGCCAGTCCCGCCCGTGAGCCGCCCCGACGAGGTGCGGCTCACCGGGTTCGTCCATATCTCAGGCGACTGGGAGGGCACCGTCACCGTCGATTGCCCCCTGCCGCTGGCCGCCTCGGCGACCGCGATGATGTTCGGGATGGAGGTCGACGAGGTGAGCAAGGCCGACATCGACGATGCGATCGGCGAGATCACCAACATGACCGGCGGCGGCATCAAGTCGATGCTCGAGGGCTCCTGCAGCCTCTCGCTGCCCACCGTCATCGAGGGCGCGTCGTTCACCGTGACGTCCCTCGGCACCGAGCCCATCCACGAGCTCAGCTACGCGGTCGAAGACTCCTGGCTCGCGGTGCGGGTGCTCGAGCGCAAGGACGACGCCGCGGCGCCGGCCGCGCATGAGCAGGTCGCCGTCGCGGGTAGCTGACGTCCTCGACCAGCTCCGAATCCGACCTCCGCCCACCTCCCCCCG
>DATCYI010000459.1:0-2388 GCA_036570385.1 Acidimicrobiales bacterium
CCGCGCCCTCACCCACATCTCCGCCGAGCTCGACGCCGCAGGGTGAGATCTGTGGGCGCCAGAGCACGCAATGCGTGCCTGTGCGCCCACAGATCTTGTGTTTTTTCGTCAGGCGCGGGCGCGGTAGGTGGCGCGGGGGCCTACGGCGTCCTTGTTGAGGCGCTTGCTCAGGTGCAGGCCCTCGAGGAGGAGCTCCACCGCTGACGCGACGGACGCGGCGGACTCGTCGCCACCCGTCAGATCTGCGACGGCCTCGCGCAGCGCGGGCTGCTGTTCGAGCAGGGCGACGTAGTCGGAGGACGTGACGTCCTCGCCGGCGTGGATCACCGTGCCCTCCTCGAACGCGGCGACGATGGGACGGAACCGCTCCGGCGTGAAGCGGTCCTTGAAGACGGTGAGCACGGCGGCCTTCACCAGGTTCTCGGCGATCTGGGCGTCGCGGCCCTCCTCGAGCGCCTCGATCTCGATCTTGCCCATCATCGACGCGGGCAGCGCCTCGAGGTCGCTCACGCGCGGCGACACCTCGCGCTCGCCGTGGCGCAGCGCGCGGCGGGCGGCGTTGGCGACCATCACCTCGTGGTTGGTCACCGTGAAGCGGACCGACACACCGGAGCGCTGGTTGATGTGGGGGCTGGAGCGGGCCAGGTGGGAGAGCACGGCCACGATCTCGCTCATGTAGTCGGGCACCGACACGCGGACGCCGTCGGCCTGCAGCGGGCTGGCCTCCTGCAGCGCGATGGCCACCTCGGTCTCCACCTCGAGCGGGTAGTGGGTGCGGATCTGCGAGCCGAAGCGGTCCTTCAGCGGCGTGATGATCCGACCTCGGTTCGTGTAGTCCTCCGGGTTGGCGGAGGCGAACAGCACGATGTCGACGGGAAGGTTGATCTTGTAGCCCCGCACCTGGATGTCGCGCTCCTCGAGCACGTTGAGCAGTCCCACCTGGATCCGCTCCGCCAGGTCGGGCAGCTCGTTGATCGCGAAGATCCCTCGGTTGGTGCGGGGCACGAGGCCGTAGTGCAGCGTGAGCTCGTCGGAGAGGTAGCGGCCCTCGGCCACCTTGATCGGGTCGACCTCGCCGATGAGGTCGGCGATCGATGTGTCGGGCGTGGCCAGCTTCTCTCCGTAGCGGCGGCTGCGGTGCACCCACTCGATCGGCGCGTCGTCGCCCTGCTCGGCGATGAGGTCGCGGGCGTGGCGCGACACCGGTGCGAACGGGTCGTCGTTGATCTCAGAGCCCGCGACGATCGGCATCCACTCGTCGAGCAGGTCGGTGAGGGCGCGGATCATGCGGGTCTTCGCCTGCCCCCGCTCCCCCAGGAAGATCACGTCGTGGCCGGCCAGCAGCGCGTTCTCGAGCTGCGGGAGGACGGTGTCCTCGTAGCCCATGACGACCGGGAAGAGCGCCTCACCGGCCGCGATGCGAGCGATCGCGTTGCGGCGCAGCTCCTCCTTCACGGGGACCGACGTCCAGCCCGACTCGCGGAGCTGGCCGATGGTGGCGGGCGCGGGGTGAGCCCCGGTTTCCGGCGTGGTCGCGGTCATCGCGCCAACCTACCGCCGGTCATCGGGCGACGTGCCGGGCAGGCGGGTGCTGGCGGCGCGACCCGCCGACGGGCACCCTTTGGCCGTGCGACTCCGCCTCTTCCTGATCATGTCGTCGATCCTCGCGCTCGTGGTCGTCGTCACCGTGGTCGCCGCCGATCGCCTCGACATGGGGGGCAGCGGCAGCGACCAGGTGGTCGCCCCGCCCGACGGCACGGTGGGCGAGGACGGCAGCGGCGACACCACGTCGACGTCAGGCATCATCCCCTCGCCGGGCCAGGTGCGCGTCACGGGCACCGTCAGCTCGGTGCTGCTGACGGGCGCTGTGCTCCAGCCTCGCGAGGTGCCGACCCCGCTCACCGTCCAGTCGCAGCGGGGCTTCGGCAACGGCGGCCAGATCACCAGCGTGGAGGTCGAGGGTCGTGCGAGCACGATCTCGTGGGACGGTGGTCGACCGCTGGTGCTGTCCTCCGGAGGGCCGCTCGTCGTCGACCCTTCCGACGTCGCGCTGGTCGGCGACGGCATGCTGCTCGTGCTCGGCGGGGGCGCCCACGCCCTGACACCCGGCCCGTACCAGCTCGACACCCCGGTGGCCGTCGGCACCGAGGGCATCGCCACCCCGCGTGACTCCGTCGCCTTCACAGCGGTGGAGGGCACCTTGCTCGAGGCCCGCGGCGACGCTTCGATCATCCTCGGCGACGGCGCGCACCGGCTGGTCGGTCCGGGCCGCGTCCTCATCGGCGGCGCGCTCGAGGTCACAGCGGCCGACGGCACCGTCACGACGATGGACGCGCTCACCACCGAGGAAGCCGCCTACGACCTCACCTTCACGCGCGCCGACGGCAC
>DATCYI010000460.1:0-26837 GCA_036570385.1 Acidimicrobiales bacterium
CACCGCAGCCTCGACCCCGGCTGGCAGGCCGAGGTGCCCTTCGCCACGCTCGTCGTCGAGCTGGACGAGGGCCCTCGCGTGCTCGCCGCGACCACGACCGCCCCGGCCCGGGCCCGGATCGGCTCCACGGTGCGCTGCACCGTCGAGCGCCGGTCCGAGGACTTCGTCCTGGTGTGGGCCGAACCTATCGACACCGACACCACGGAGGGATGACGGCGATGCCGTCTCACGCGCCATGTTGCAGACCAGATTGACCGACCTGCTCGAGTGCGAGCACCCCGTGATGCTCGCCGGGATGGGCGGCGTTTCCTACGCGGCCCTCGTGGCCGCCGTGAGCGACGCCGGCGGCTTCGGCACCCTCGGCGCCGCGCCGATGGGGCTCGACCGGTTGCAGCGGGAGATAGCCGAGGTGCGCGAGCGGACCAGCGCGCCCTTCGGCGTCGACCTCCTCACCGCGCTCCCCGGGGGCATGGAGGAGCAGGTCGACGCCATCATCGCCGGCGGCGCCTCTGTGTTCGTCGCCGGCCTGGGCGTGCCGCGCGAGGTCGTCGACCAGTGCCACCGAGCAGGCGTGCTCGTCATGAACATGTGCGGCAAGGTGCGCCATGCGGAGGCTGCCGTGGACGCCGGCTGCGACGTGGTGATCGCCCAGGGCACCGAAGCGGGCGGCCACACCGGCACCGTGGCCACCATGCCGCTCGTCCCCCAGATCGTCGACGCCGTCGGCGACCGGGTCCCCGTCGTCGCGGCCGGCGGCATCTTCGACGGTCGCGGCCTGGCCGCCGCCCTCGCCCTCGGCGCCGACGGCGTGTGGGTGGGCACCCGCTTCATCGCCACCCCGGAGGCGCACGTCGTGTCCGGCTACCGCGAGGCGCTGGTCAAGGGTCGAGACGACGACACCGTCATCACCCGGGCCTACACCGGCAAGACCCTGCGCGCCGTGCGCAACGACTACACCCAGCACTTCGAGGAGCACCCCGAGGAGCTGGCCCGGTTCCCCGACCAGATCGGCCGCTCGATGTCCGACGGCGCCATGCACCTCGGTGCCCCGCCCGAGACCGACGACATCGATCCGGCCAGGGAGTGCTACGCCGCCGGGCAGGGCCTCGGGGGCATCGACGCGATCGTGCCCGCCGGCGAGCTCGTCCACCGCTTCGTCGAGGAGGCCGAGCGGGAGATCGACCGGCTCGGCGCCCTACGCGCGCCCACGGCTCGGTGACCGGCGTGGTTACCGACCTGCGCGTCGGCGCCATCCCACCACCGCCGGCGGAGCCAGGTCCTGACGCCCAGGCCGCCGTCCTGCAGGCCATGGCAGATGCCGGCTGTGACCACCTCGTCGTCGGCGACCACGTCTGCTTCTTCGGCGGGTGGGGTGTCGACGGCCTGGTGGAGGCCACGGCGCTCTCCATGCTGCACCCCGCGTTGCCGGTGCACACCAGCGTCTACCTGCTCGTGCTCCGACATCCCGTGGTGGTCGCCCGCCAGATCTCCACGCTGGCGCTGCGGGCGCCCGGTCGCTTGGTGCTCGGCGTCGGCATCGGCGGCGAAGACCGCGACGAGGTGCGGGCGTGCAGCGTCGACCCCTCCACGCGGGGACGGCGCATGGACGACTGCCTGGCCGTTCTTCGTCCGCTCCTCGCCGGCAGCACCGTGGACCACGCTGGCGAGTTCTTCTCGTTGTCCTCGGTGTCGATCCGCCCGGCCCCGCCGGCCCCGGTTCCCGTCGTCGTCGGTGGACGTTCCACCGCGGCGGTGCACCGGGCCGGTCGGTTCGGCGACGGCTGGCTCGGCATCTGGGTCTCCCCCGAGCGCTTCGCCGCCGCCACCTCCGAGGCCGAGGCCGAGGCCGCCGAGGCGGGCCGGGGCGAGGTCGATTGGCAGCACGGCATGACGGTCTGGTGCGGCGTTGCCGACGACCGCAGCTCGGCCACCGAGGCCGTCTCCCGGGCGATGGAGGGTGTCTACGGTCTGCCCTTCGAGCGCTTCGCCCGGTACGTACCCGCCGGCACGCCCGCCGACGTGGCCGAGGCGCTGCGGCCCTACGTCGAGGCTGGCTGCCGCACCTTCAACCTGCTCACCCAGAGTCCTGACCCGTCCATGATCCCGGGAGCCGTCGGCGAGGTCCGTCGGCTCCTCGCAACCGCTTGAACAGGAGCGATCATCCATGACCCTGACCGAGGAAACCGGGCTCGACGTCGACGTCTGGCTCGACGAGAACTGGGACCCAGACCTCACCGTCGCCGAGTGGTGGTCCCGGCTCGCCGACGCCGGCCTCGCCCATCCGATGCTGCCCGCCCCGTGGGGGCGCGATTGGTCACGGACCGAGACATCGCAGCTGGTGCGAGCCATGGTCGAGCGCAAGGCACTCGGGCCGCCCTCGGGGCTCGGGATGATGCTGGCCGCCCCGACGATCATCGCGCACGGCGCCGACGAGCTGCAGCACCGCCTGCTCCCCGGCATCCTCAATGGCCAGCACGGCTGGTGCCAGCTGTTCTCCGAGCCCGGCGCCGGCTCGGACCTGGCTGGCTTGCAGTGCCGGGCCGAGCGCGACGGCGACGAGTGGGTCGTCACCGGTCAGAAGGTCTGGACCTCGCTCGGCCAGTGGGCCGACTACGGCATCCTCATCGCCCGCACCGACCCGGATGCGCCCAAGCACCGCGGTATCACCTACTTCGCGTTCCCGATGCGCCAGGACGGGGTGGAGGTTCGGCCGCTACGGGAGATGACGGGACGGGCGCTGTTCAACGAGGTGTTCCTCGACGAGGCTCGGGTGCCGCACGCCAACGTGATCGGCGACATCGGCGACGGGTGGCGCGTGGCCAACACCACCCTCATGGTGGAGCGCAGCGGCATCGGCGGCAACAATGTCGCTGCTCCCAGCGCCGCGCTACCCGGAACGATCGCCGGGCACCTCGACCGGCCCGCCGGGTCCTTCGAGCACGAGGTGCCCGCACTCGGCGAGGGCGGCGTCGGGCCTGGTCGCGTCAGGTCGCTCATCCGCCTGGCCGACGAGCGGGGCAAGCTCGCCGACCGGACCGTCCGTGACGATCTCATGCGGCTCCACACCATGGTCGAGATCACCACGTGGCACCTCGGCCGGATGAAGTCCGGCAACGCCGCCACCGGCGGTGAGGGCAACCTGGCCAAGCTGCGCAACAGCGATGTCGTCCGCCTGGCCCGCGACCTGGGCTGTCGGATCCTCGGCGCCGACGCCACGCTCGTCGGGCCGCAATCGGCCAGCGGCGGATCCATCCAGGAGATGACCGTGTTCTCACCCTCGCCCTCGATCTACGGCGGCAGTGACCAGGTCCAGCGCAACATCATCGGCGAGCGCGTCCTCGGCCTCCCCAAGGAGCCGGGCCCGGACAAGAACACGCCGTTCCGAGACCTGCCGCAGAACACCTCCCCGTCACGCTGATCCGAACTCCTCCCGTCCCGAGATATGGAAGAGAGGAGTGCTACGTGCGGCAACGCGAGCTTGCTGATGCTGCCGGTCCGACTCCACGATCACGGCCGGCGGCACCTCCACGGCGGTCATCCGAAGCCCCTTGTGTATGTGACCGACCCCGTTCGACGTCGCAGGCTCGTACCGGCCTGTAGTACAGCACCTGGCAAAGGCTCTGCGCATGCGAGCCGCCCGGGATCGAGGAAGGACTGACGATGACACCTCACGAGCATCCCTCCAGCCCTGGCACCCGCGACGACCGCCCCCAACGCCGGCCTCCGCGGCGAGCCCTGCTCGCTGGTCTGGTCATCGGCTTGGCCAGCGCTGGCGCCGGCGCAGCCGCCGGTGCGGCCACCTTGCCGAGTGTCGAGGAGGTGCGCCGGATCTCGGCCGAGGAGCTGGGCGTAGACCCGGACGTGCTCGACCACCCCCTCGTCGCACCAATCGTGGATGCGATGAGCGACCGGATCGAGGACCGACTGGTGGACGAAGCCCGCCGGTCCGTGGCGGTCGCCGTGCTGTCGAGTGCGACCGTCGCCGTCGGCGGCGTCGCCGCCGTGGCGCTGGTCGACCGGCGCGCCCGCTGACCGGGCCGGGTCATCACCACATCCGTACCGCAGCTCCGCCCCCCCCACAACCACCAGCGGTGGGCGCCGTCGTACACGTCGCGGACCCTACCGTTTGCTCTACATGAGACATGGTCAGTATTCTGTCATTTGTTCGCATTGCGGGTCTGCGACGACACGAGCGGGACCAGATGACCGAGAACAAGCAGACGACCCGGGGACGACCGATGGATGCTGCGATCTCCCTGCGCAACGTGACGAAGAACTTCGGATCCCACACGGTCCTCGAGGACATCTCCTTCGACATCCCCCGGGGCAAGGTGAGCGCGGTGATGGGCCCGTCCGGCACCGGCAAGTCGGTGCTGCTCAAGAACGTCATCGGCCTGCTGCGGCCCGACAACGGTGAGATCTGGGTCGACGGTGAGGAGACGGTCTCGATGGGGGAGAGGGACCTGTACCGGGTCCGGCGCAAGTTCGGCGTGCTGTTCCAGGACGGCGCCCTGTTCGGCTCGATGAACATCTTCGACAACATCGCCTTCCCGCTGCGCGAGCACACCAAGAAGACCGAGAAGGAGATCCGCGAGATCACGCTCGACAAGGCCAGCCTCGTCGGGTTGCTCGACCACATGAAGAAGTTCCCCGGCGAGGTGTCGGGCGGCATGAAGAAGCGAGCCGGGCTGGCCCGGGCGCTGTCGATGGACCCCGAGATCATCCTGTTCGACGAGCCCGACTCGGGCCTCGACCCGGTGCGCGTGTCGTACCTCGACGAACTGATCAAGAAGATCCAGGAGGAGACCCACGCCACCTTCCTCATCATCACCCACAACATCGCCTCGGTGATGCGCACCTCGGACTACATCGCCGTGCTCTACCAGGCCAACCTGGTCAAGTTCGCCGCCAAGGAAGAGATGCGGACCACCGACAACCCGCTCATCCGCCAGTTCCTCGCCGGCCGGGCCATGGGCCCCATCGGCATGGACGAGCTCGCCACCGAACGCACCGACGTCGAGAAGGAGCTGATGGACCGCGAACGCCGCCGCCTCGAAGCCGACGGCCGCGACGTCGACGACTACGACCTGCTCACCGTCTGATGGCACACAAGTGGTTCGAGACCGTCGAGATCGCCCGCCAGCGGGCCCAGAAGGTCCTGCCTCGCTCGGTGTTCGGCGCCCTCAAGGCGGGGTCGGAGGCCGGGCACACGCTGGTCGACAACGAGCAGGCGTTCCGCGACCTCGGCTTCGTGCCGACGGTGGCCGACAAGCCGGCCGAACGCGACCAGTCCACGCAGGTGATGGGCCAGGACCTGTCGATGCCGGTCCTCATCTCGCCCACCGGCGTGCAGATGGTGCACCCCGAGGCCGAGATCGGCATCGCCCGCGCCGCCGCGAACCGGGGCACGGCCCTGGGCCTGTCGAACTTCGGGTCCACCCCGATGGAGCAGGTCATGGCCGAGAACCCCAAGACCTTCTTCCAGATCTACTGGTGCGGCACGCGTGAGCAGATGACCGCCCGCCTCGACCGGGCCAAGCGCGCCGGCATCCCCGGCCTCATCGTCACCCTCGACTGGTCGTTCTCCCACGGCCGTGACTGGGGCAGCCCCGACATCCCCGAGCAGCTCGACCTCAAGACGTCGATCAAGCACTCGCCCGAGCTGCTCACCAGCCCCCGCTACGCCTGGCGGTACGGCCGCTACACCATCGAGCACCGGTCCCTGCCCGACCTCCACGTGCCCAACATGGTCCCCGAGGGCGAGGCGCCCCCCGGCTTCTTCGAGGCCTACGGCCAGTGGATGGGCACGCCCCCGCCGAGCTGGGACGACCTGCGCTGGCTGCGCGAGCAGTGGGACGGTCCGTTCATGCTCAAGGGCATCATGCGCGTCGACGACGCGCGGCGCGCGGTCGACGCCGGCTACAGCGCCATCAGCGTCTCGAACCACGGTGGCAACAACCTCGACACCACCCCGGCCCCCATCCGGGCCCTCCCGCTCATCGCCGACGCGGTCGGCGACCGGATCGAGGTCGTCATGGACGGCGGCATCCGCCGCGGCAGCGACGTCGTGAAGGCCATCGCCCTCGGCGCCAAGGCGGTCATGATCGGCCGCGCCTCGCTGTGGGCCCTCGCCGTGGGCGGCCAACCCGGCGTCGAGAACGTCCTCGACGTCCTGCGCAACGGCATCGACTCCACCATGCTCGGCCTGGGCAAGGGCTCGCTCGCCGACCTCGACCCCAGCGACATCATCGTCACCGACGGCTTCTCCGACTCTGTCGCCCCGGCAAGGCCGGGCTCGTAGACCGATACGACCGCTGGCGTCGGACCCCGCTGATGCAGCGGCTCCGTGAAACAGCAGCGGCGTTCTGTCTTGCGGTCGGCGCGGGAGCCGGTTCAGACTGCGCCCATGCCCCAACCCATCTCTTCTGATCTCGTCGGCCTCGAGCTCCCGCCGGTCGCGGCGTCCTGGAACGACAAGGACGTCATGCTCTATGCGCTGGGTGTCGGTGCCCGCCCCCCGGAGGACCTCGACTACCTCTACGAGGGCCGCGGCCCCGTGGTCCTGCCCACCTACGGCGTGATCCCGGGGCTGATGGCCATGGGCAGCGTGTTCGGCGAGGTCGAGGTGAACCCGGCCATGATCCTGCACGGCGAGCAGTCGATCACCTGCCACCGGACCCTGCCGCCCAGGGCCGAGGTGCAGATCCAGGGGCGGATCACCGAGGTGTGGGACAAGGGCAAGGCGGCGGTCCTCGGCTTCGAGGGCACGGCCAGCGACGGCGACGGGGAGATGTTCACCGCCGCCGCCACGCTGTTCGTCCGCGGCGCCGGCGGGTTCGGCGGCGAACGAGGCCCGTCGACCACCGGCAAGAACGAGCCACCCGACCGGGACCCCGACGTGGTGGTCGAGTACGAGACCCGTCAGGAGCAAGCGGCGATCTACCGCCTGTCCGGCGACCGCAACCCCCTCCACATCGACCCGGAGTTCGCGCAGATGGCGGGCTTCGACGCGCCGTTCAACCACGGCCTGTGCACCTTCGGCTTCGTGGGCCGGGCCGTGCTCGCCGGCGTGTTCGGCGGTGACGTGGACGCCTTCGGCACGCTCGAGGGCCGCTTCGCCGACCAGGTGTGGCCCGAGGACACCATCGTGACGAAGGTGTGGCGTGACGGCGACGGCGCCGTCGTCGAGGCGTCGACCCAGAAGGGCAACGTCGTGCTCAGCCAGGCCCGGGCGATCGCCCGGTGAGCGCGCTCGACCCCAGGACCCCGGTCCTCGTCGGGGTCGGGCAGGTCACCAACCGCGGCGACGATCTGGTCGACCCGATCACGCTCGCCGCCGAGGCCACCCGTCAGGCCATCGCCGACTGCGGCGCCGACCTGCCCGTGGACACCATCGCCATGCCGGGCGTCCTCGCCCCCCGCACCGACCACGCTGCGCACCGGCTCGCGGCCGCGCTCGGGTTGTCCCCACGGCGCCTGCTGTCCTCCACCATCGGTGGCAACACCCCCCAGTGGCTGGTGGGCACCCTCGGCACCGACATCGTCGAGGGCCGCTGCGACGTGGCCCTCGTCGCCGGCGCCGAGGCCGGGGCGTCGGTGCGCCGGGCCCGCAAGCAGGGGATCACCCCCCGGATCGCCCGGGAGGCCGGCGGCAAGGACACCGAGATCGGAGACACGCGCATGGGCGCGTCGCCCGCCGAGATGCACGCCGGCCTGGCGCCCCCGCCGTTCCTCTACCCCATCCTGGAATCGGCCGTGGCCCACCACGCCGGGCGCACCCTCGACGAGCAGCGACGCTTCCTCGGCCGGTTCATGGCGCCGGCCACCGAAGTGGCCGCGGCCCACCCGGACCTGGCCTGGTTCCCGGAGCCGGCCACCCCCGACGAGCTGTCCGAGCCGACGCCCGGCAACCGGATGATCGCCGAGCCCTACACCAAGCGGATGAACGCCATCATCGAGGTCGACCAGGCGGCGGCGTTCCTGCTGTGCTCGGCCGCGGTCGCCGAGTCCGCCGGCATCCCCCGTGACCGGTGGGTGTTCCCCCTCGGCGTCGCCGATCTCAACGACGTCTTCCACCCGCTGGAGCGGCCCGAGCTGCACCGCTCACCGGCCATCGAGACGGCCGGAGGGGCGCTGTTCCAGGCAGTCGGCTGCGGCCTCGACGACATCTCCCGCTTCGACTTCTACTCCTGCTTCCCCGTGGCCGTGGAGATCTCCGCCACCGCCCTCGGCTTGCGCCTGGACGACCCCCGCCCGTTCACCGTCACCGGCGGTCACGCCTACTTCGGCGGGCCGGGCAACAACTACACCTCCCACAGCATCGCCACCATGGCTCAGCAGCTGCGGGACGACCCCGGCGCCATCGGGCTCACCACCGGGCTGGGCTGGTACGTCACCAAGCACTCGATCGGCCTGTGGAGCACCACGCCGCCCGAGCGAGGGTTCGCCAAGCCTGACCTCGCCGCCGCCCAGGCCGCCATCGACGCGAAGGCGCGGCCCAGGCCGAGCCCGGCACCACCGGTCCGGCGGCCGTGGACGGCTGGACGGTCATCCATGACCGGGACGCCGGCCCGGCGTCCGTCGTGGCCTTCGCCACCACCGCCGACCGACGGCGGGTCGTCGTCCGCCGGGACGATCCGTCGCTGGCCGCTGAGCTCTCGGGCGGCCAGCTGGTGGGCACGACGGTCACGGTCGTGCCGGGCGGCGAGGGGCCGGCGGGCTTCGAGCTGGGTTGACCGCCGCTCAGGCCAGCCAGGCCCGAAGGGCGGTACCGGCCCGGACCAGGCGGTGCGGCCCACCTTCGTCACAGGCCCGTCGGTCGACCTGGCGCAACCCGGGGGCCGCGTGCGACACTCGGGGTCACATGTCTCGCAGATGGCGAGCAGGACCAGACAGGGGGACCCCGTGAGCGAGCAAGTCACGATGACGATCGACGGCGTCGCAGCGACGACAGAGGCGGCATTCGACGTCGTCAACCCGGCGACCGGCGCTCCGGAGGCGACTGCCCCGGACTGCACGCCACAGCAGCTCGACGCAGCCATGGACTCGGCGGCCAAGGCCTACCGGGACTGGCGCCGCGACGAGGGCCGCCGGCGAGAGCTGCTGCGCCAGTGCGCCGACGCGCTGATGGCGGCGGCCGAGGACGTCGCACCGATCCTCACCCTGGAGCAGGGCAAGCCGCTGGGCGAGGCCACCTTCGAGGTCTACGGGGCGGCCATCTGGTTCCAGTACTACGCCGACCTGGAGATCCCGCGACAGGTCATCCAGGACGACGACGCCGCCTTCGTCGAGGTCGTGCAGCGCCCCCTCGGCGTGGTCGCCGGCATCACGCCGTGGAACTTCCCGCTCGTCCTCGCGTCCTGGAAGATCGCCCCTGCCCTGCTGGCCGGCAACACGATGGTGCTCAAGCCCTCGCCGTTCACGCCACGGGCCACGCTCAAGGTCGGCGAGATCCTCCGGGACGTGCTCCCGCCCGGGGTCCTGAACGTGATCAGCGGCAAGGACCCGCTGGGGGCCTCGATGACCTCCCACCCGGTCCCCCGCAAGATCAGCTTCACCGGGTCGGTGGCCACGGGCAAGAAGGTGGCGGCCGCGGCCGCGCCTGACCTGAAGCGCACCACCCTCGAGCTGGGCGGCAACGACCCGGCCATCGTGCTCGACGACGTCGACGTCGACGTCGTGGTCGAGAAGCTGTTCTGGGGCGCGTTCCAGAACAACGGCCAGGTGTGCTCGGCCATCAAGCGGGTGTACGTGCCCGAGGCGCTCCACGACCGCATCGTCGACGGCCTCGCCGACCGGGCCCGCTCGGTGAAGGTCGGTGCCGGCACCGAAGCCGACGTGCAGCTGGGCCCGATCAACAACCGGCCCCAGTACGAGCGAGTCAGCGAGCTGGTCTCGGATGCGCTCGCATCGGGGGGCGTGGCCGCTGCCGGCGGCAAGCCGATGGAAGGCGACGGCTACTTCTTCGAGCCAACCATCCTGACCGGCCTCTCCGACGGCTCCCGGATCGTCGACGAGGAGCAGTTCGGTCCAGCGCTGCCCGTCATCACCTACCGCGACGTCGACGAGGTCGTCGAGCGGGCCAACGCCACCCACTACGGGCTGTCCGGCTCGGTGTGGGGCGCCGACGTCGAGCGAGCGACGCAGATCGCCGAGAACCTGGAGTGCGGCACCGCGTGGGTCAACACCCACCTGGCGCTGGCCCCCCACCAGCCCTTCGGCGGTGCCAAGTGGAGCGGCATCGGCGTCGAGAACGGCACCTGGGGACTCCTCGGCTTCTCCGAGCCCCAGGTGGTCCACCGCTCCAAGGCCTGACGCGGGTCCCGTCCCGCCAGCGACGCAGCCACCACCGCCAACAGATTCGAGGAGTCCTTGACCATCCGCGGCAAGGCGTTCATCGCGGGCGCCTACGAACACCCACTCCGGGTCATCCCCGACCGCACGGTTGCCCAGGTGCACGCCGACGTCGCTGTCGGCGCCCTGGCCGACGCCGGCCTGTCGATGAGCGACGTCGACGCCTACTTCTGCGCCGGCGATGCGCCTGGCTTTGGCGGCTTCTCCATGGCCGAGTACCTGGGGCTGCAGCTGAGCCACATCGACACAACCGAGACTGGTGGGTCGTCGTACCTGTGCCACGTCGGTCACGCCACCGCAGCCATCGCCGCGGGCAAGTGCTCCGTGGCGCTGGTGACGCTGGCCGGCCTGCCCCGATCGGACCCGGCTTCGATGATGGGCGGCGCCCGGGCGATGTTCGCCAGCGCGCCCGAAGCCGGCTTCGAGATGACCTACGGCATGGCCATCCACGGTGGCTACGCCCTAGCCGCCCGCCGGCACATGCACGAGTTCGGCACCACGAGCGAGCAGCTGGCCGAGATCAAGGTCGCGGCATCGCACCACGCCCAGTTCAACCCCGATGCCTTCCTGCCCAAGGCGGTCACCATCGAAGAGGTGATGGAGTCCCCGATGGTCAGCGACCCGCTGCACCGCCTGGACTGCTGCGTGGTCACCGACGGCGGCGGCGCGATCGTCGTGGTCAGCCCCGAGGTCGCGCGCGACCTCGAGCGCCGCAGCGTGAAGGTGCTGGGCCACGGCGAAGCGCCCAAGCACACCGACAACGGGCGCATCGACCTCACCCACACCGGAGCCGTGTGGTCCGGTCCCCGAGCGTTCGAGGAGGCCGGGGTCACGCCCGCCGACATCGACTACGCCTCGATCTACGACTCCTTCACCATCACGGTGCTCGAGACCATCGAGGACCTGGGCTTCTGCGAGAAGGGCAAGGGCGGCACGTTCGTCGCCGACCAGGGCTTGCGGGCACCCGACGGCAGGCTGCCGTTCAACACCGACGGCGGCGGCCTGTGCAACAACCACCCCGCCAACCGGGGCGGCATGACCAAGATCATCGAGGCGGTCCGCCAGCTGCGCGGCGAGGCCCGTGGCGAGGTCCAGGTGCCCGACTGCCAGCTCGCGCTGGCGCATGGTACCGGCGGCTCGCTGGGCAACCGGATGGGCAGCGCCACCCTCATCCTCGGACAGGAGGACGCATGAGCGACCTGCCCACCTTCGCACCGCCGGTGACCCCGGAGACCAAGCCGTTCTGGGACGCCACCGCCGAGGGCCGCCTCGTGCTGCCCCGCTGCACCACCTGCCAGACGGTCATCTGGTACCCGCGTACGTTCTGCCCGGCCTGCCACACCGAAGGGGTCGAGTGGATCGAGGCGACCGGGGAGGGCACCGTCTACAGCTACACCGTCACCCACAAGGGCGACGGGCCGTGGCGCCAGGTGTCCCCCTACGTGCTCGCCTACGTGGAGCTCGACGAGGGTCCCCGGGTGCTGACCAACATCGTCGAGTGCGACCCGGCCACCGTCACGGTGGGTCAGCGGGTGTCGGTCCGCTGGGACGCCACCGACGAGGGACCGGCCATCTACCCGTTCGCGCCCGCCGGCTGAGCGCGGCCGTGACGGCCCGGCGGCGGATCCTCCTGCCGCCGCCGGCACCGTTCACGGGTCCAGTCCGTCCCGGTGCTGCGTTGGTCTCGCGGCGTCGGGCTCGTACATCACCGCTCCGGCCACCTCCGCGTCGACGCTCTCGGCCTCGTAGCGGGCCAGCTCCGGCGTCGGCGGACCGAGCCGCAGCGACGAGCGGGGCCATGCCGCCGCCAGGGCCACCAGCCACACGGCCAAGCCAATGATGGCCGAGGTGCTGTAGCAGCGGTCGAGCGGGAACCGAGCGCCCGGCAGGGTCTCCGCGCTCGCCGCCGGGCTGATCCTGGCCCCGTTCTCGGTGGCGAGCCTGGCGGTGAACCGCCTCACCAGCGTCATCCGGCGGAGGATGGACGGACGCTGGCTCATGCCCCTCGGCTGCGGCGCCTTCGCCGCGGCGACGATGGCGTTCGGGTCGTAGAAGCGTCACCGGCGCCGCGTTCAGGTTCAGGCGTCGTCGGCATCAGGCCGCCAGGTGAGGGCGAGGAGTGCCGCTGCTCCACCGAAGCCGATCACGATCACGGTCCACAGTCCGGCCGTGCCGGGGACGGGTCGGAACCAGTCGAATGCGTGGTCGAGTGACCACTGGCCGGGGCCGATAATGCCGAGGGCGGCGCCGCAGGCCACGAGGGTCATCACGTACTCCCACCCTTCCCCGGGCCGGAAGATGAAGAACCCGTTGCCTCGATGGTTGGTGATCAAGGCGACCGCCATGGTGCCGATTACTGCGGCCGCGCCGAGCGGTGTGGCCAGGCCGAGCGTCAGGGACACGCCGGCTGCGAGCTCTGCGAGGCTGGCCAGCCAGGCGTGCACGATCCCGGGGCGCATTCCGAGGGACTCGAACCAGCTCGCTGTGCCTGCGACCTTTCCGCCGCGGAACAGGTGGTTCCAGCCGTGGGCGATCATCACCGAACCGATAGCGCAGCGAAACACGAGCAGGGCTAGATCGACAGCGTTCTCATCCACGGTCAACCGCAGCTTTCATCCAGTTCATCGGTGGGCGCCCGGATGGGTCAGGTTGGCGGCGGCCGCCCCGCTGGACTCATCCGTGGCGTCGCTATCGGTGCCGTCGCATTCCTCGTTCTCGGCTTCCCAGAGTCGCCAGAGGTTCTCGGACATCTCCGGAGACAGCGACTGGGCCTTGGTCCAGAAGGCAGTCGCACCGGATTCCATGGCGATATCGGCGATATCGGCCGACGTCGACGTGGCGACGACGATCGGCATCGGATACCGAGAACTCAGGTACGCCAGAAGATCAACCCCGTCGCAGCTCGGGATGTCGGCGACGACAATGTCTGGATAGTCACGCGTGAGCCTGTCGAGTGCTTCGCTTGTCGACCCAACCTCGAGCACCGGGCCGAAGCGTGCGTCGCCATCGACTGCCATCCGCCAGAACCATCGACAGTCCTGTCCATGCTCGACTAACAACACCGACGGAGCGCGAGGTTCATCGACCATCGTGCACTCCGGACAAACGGTGCGGCCGACGGCGTGTCATGTCATCGAGATGCGCACGGGGGACGGACGAACCGACGAGTCTTGTGAAGGTGGAACGCTTCGAGGCATCCGGGCGGGGGATGCGTAGCGTCCTCGGTCGCCCCGCCCTCGAGGCGTGGCTGGTTTCCTCCGTGGTGGTCACTTGTGAGCTGCGCCCCTTGAATCCCGAAGGCGGCCATGCTGAGCACTAAGTCGATCAGCATCTCAGAGTCGGCTGGGTCGTCACGCAGCCAGGCACGATCGCTGCGTCGATGAGCGCAGCCGTCGCCGACGCAACCAGTGCGGCGTCACCACTTGGAGGAATCTCCGATGCCAGGTGCAGGATCGCTCTGGTGAGTGGGTCACCTGCCCTGGAGTCGGGAGGCCCGTCAGCGGCGAGGTTGCCATAGGCACCCGGGGGTGCGGCGGCGAAGTGCACGGTCGCCGCGATCACCGCCCGAAGCTTGTCGAGAGCATCCCCGCCGCTGCCGAGGATCGGTTCGTACTTGGTCTCCACGTGGTGAGGAACCGTCTCTTGGCATGTCCCAACAGCTCATCGAGGCTGGAGAAGTACCGATACACCAAGCTCCGCGACACTCCCGCCCTGGTCGCAACGTCGTCGATCACCACGTGACGGACCGGTACCGTGTCGAGAACCGTCACGGCTGTGTCGACCAACTGCGACCAGCGCCGATCCGGCAGCAAACGAACTCTCACCACCCCAACTGACCCCCTACCCCACGTCGCGGATGCACCCACGTCGCAACGAAGATCTTCGGCCGCTGGAGGGACCTCTTCGAGAATGTCCGGCTCAACGTGCGGTCTCGGTGCGGGGCCACCATCGGTGGAGATCCCGGCGCGGCCCCGCACCGCCCTGCTGGGGAACGTGAGGCGCTACGGACATTTGTTGCCCGTATGCGAATGGTTCATCTGCCGCACGGTTCAACATCACTTTGCGCAGCGCAGCGCGTACGCATGCCCGGCAATCTTGGAGTTGACCGAGGGAACGTCGGGGGAGGGCGACATCCCCTCGGTCGGGCGGCCGCTGCTGGTCGACGGCGATCTGAACTGATCGGTGGAGGCAAGCGGATGTGATCGGCTTGAGACCCGCGGGGAACGATGCGCAAGCACGCCCGTACGGTGAAGTCGTCATCGCACTTCTGCATGCAGGGTTTCTCGCAGTTGGGCCTTGGCGACTTTCTCCAGGGTTGCCCGGGGGAGCTCCGACACCAGGCGGACCTCCCGGGGAACCTTGAAGTCGGCAAGTGTGCGCCTGCACTCTTCGAGCACCGCCGTGGCGATCGCCTCGTTCGATGCAGCGGATTCATCCGGGATGATGAAGGCAACTGGGATCTCGCCGCGCATTGCGTCTGGTGCACCAACCACGGCGACCTCCTTGACACCCGTGACAGTCGCAATCACGCGTTCGATCTCTGCGGCCGCGACGTTCTCGCCACCAACCTTGAGCATGTCTTTGTCACGGCTGACGAACTCCAGCCATCCGTCGGCGTGCAGCCGCATCCGATCACCTGTTTTGAACCATCCGTCAGGGTCCCAAGCTTGTTCGTTCTCGGTCTCGTCGTCGAGGTAGCCATGCGCCATGGAGATGCCTCGTCGTCCGCGGATTTCTAGTAGGCCCGTCACCGAGTCGTCGTCGCCGCCTGGTGGATCGTCGGTCTGAAGCCGCAGTTCGTATCCGGTTGCGGGTCTGCCCACCATTCTGGGTCGGCGTCGTCCCTGGATCTCCGAGACCACTCCGTGGGTCACAGTCTCGGTCATGCCCCACCACGCGATCATGGGGATCCCGAACGTGTCCTCCCACTTGGCCGACAGCACCGGTACTCCCCACATTCGGAAGTGATGGTCATGCGGGATCGAGCGTTCGAGCAACGCTTGGACGGAGAAGTTGATCATCGATGACCACGTCGCCTCGTGAGACACGGCCGCGGGCCAGAACCGACTTGTCGAGAATCGGGGCATGAGGATGACGCTGCCGCCCGCCCAGAGGGTGGCCATCACGGAATAGATCTGGGCGTTCGTGTGGAAGAGAGGCAAGTAGGTCAGGTGCCGGTCTGCGGCGGTCAGACCTTCATGGGCCGCTGAAACCTTCGCACCCCACAGGTAGTTGGCCTGGGTCCACACCACTCCCTTCGGGCGGGACGTAGTGCCCGAGGTGAACTGCACTCCGGCCGGGTCCATGGGGTCAACATCGGGATACGCGCTGCGGGCGGTCGACGACCACGTTGGCAGTTCGCGGTCCAATGGGATTACCGGGATGTCGGGGCCAGATGCCCGCCGCGCATGGGCCTCGCGCGCCGACTCGGTCAGCACCATTCGAACGGACGCCTTGGAGAGGTAGTACTGCAGTTCGTCGTCGGAGGATCGGGTGTTGGTCGCCACCATGACAGCGCCGAGCGACTGGATAGCGAACCAGGCGAAGAGGAACTCCGGCCGGTTCGTCATGTCCACGCACACGAAATCACCTCGTCGTATGCCGCGCTCGAGAAGCCCGGCCGCGACCTTGTCTACTTCGTAAAGGAACGTTCGGTAGGTCCAACGCTGGGTCGCTCCCCCGTCGAGTGGCACCCAGACCAGGAACTCCCCGACTGGGTTGGTCTCAACCCGATCTTCGAGGAGCCACCGCACGCTTCGCCCGGGAAACGGGCTTAGGTCGACACTGCCCTCCGGTGATGTCCGCAGGAGAACGGATTGGCCCCGTGTCGGTGTGCGCTGTGGCTGGCCGTCCTTCATGTGACGCTGCTCGTCGTCTTCCACCGCAAGAAACGGCTCGTCAGGCGGTTGAGTGCGCTGTCCACGATGATGGCGATGCACAAGAGTACGACGATCGCCGCGAATAGACCTGCGGGATTGAAGCGATTCGCGCTTTGGGCAAGGAGGAAGCCGAGGCCTGTGTTCCCGACAAGCATTTCGCCAACGACGACACCGACCAGCGCGTAGGGCACCGATATTTTCAGTCCGGTGGCGACCCAGATCAAGGCCGACGGCAGCACAACCCGTACCGCGATGTCACGGCGGTTGCCACCCATGATCCGCACCGAGCTGACCAAGTCCCGCGGTACCTCCTCGACACCTTGTCGCGTGGTGAAGAACACGAGGAAGAAGACGATGACGGCAGAGAACATGACCTTGAACTGCAGTCCTAGTCCGAACCAGAGGATGAACAGCGGAGCCAACGCGAGGCGAGGCAGCGTGTACAACGCGGTGACAAAGGGAGACAGAACCTTCCCGACGCGCACGAACGTGCCAAACAGATACCCCGCGACTACTCCGGTTGTCGCCCCGAGGAGGAAGCCGGCGATTACGGCTTGGGTGGTTGCCCAGAGATGTTCCCAGAGGGTGCCTTCTTCGATCCACCGCCATAGGGTTTCGGCGACCTCGGGAGGACTACTCACAAGAACGGGCCGGATGAGCCATCCGGATGCCACGTCCCATGCGACAAGGGTCACAACCAGAACTGCCACTCGCAGGAGCATCAGGCGCCACCCCGAGAACCAGGTCGACGAGTCTACGCCAGATGTTGATTGGCGTGAGGCCCCTGCTGTCTGCATTGCGGCCTCGCGTTCCGCCGCGGTGGTCCGGTCGGAGGATTTTTCGTCGGTCTGCTCGCCTACGGTGTTGCTGATGTCGGTCGATGCCATGATCATGCCTCCCGCAAAGCGTCTCGGAGCTGTCTCTCGAGTTGGACGAACTCAGGCGTGATTCGGACCTCTTCGAGGTCCCGTTCTTTGCCGAAAGGTGAAGTGACCTCGAGGAGGACGCCGGCAGCGTGTCGTCCCATCACGATGATCCGGTCACCGATGAGACTGGCCTCAACGAGATCGTGCGTGATGAAGAGCGCTGAGCGGTCCAACCGGCGAATGGTGTCGAGCAGCTCTTGCTGCATCCGTTCACGTAGCTGTGCGTCAAGTGCGGCGAACGGTTCGTCCAGCAACAGCATTGACGGCTCATAGATCAGGCTGCGGGCCAGCAACGCCCGGCGTTTCATTCCGCCTGACAGTTCGCTCGGGTACTTGTTTGCTGCCGCTTTCAGGTCGAGGAGATCGAGAAAGCGGTCAACCAGCTCAGATGACTCGGCACGACCCATGTTGCGCAGCGACAGGGGCAGACCAACATTTGCCGCGACGGTTCGCCACGGCAACAGCGTGTCGCCTTGAGTCATGTAGCCGACTCCGCGGTTGACTCCCTGCAAAGGCTGTCCGCCGAAAAGAACCGTGCCGTTTGTTGGCGCGAGCAGGCCGGCGACCAGGTTCATCGTGGTGGACTTGCCGCACCCACTTGGCCCCAGGAGAACCAGTAGCTCTCCCTCTTCGACCGCAACGTTGAAGTCGCTGAGAATCGGTTCGTCCGGACGGTAGTGGAAGTCCACACTGCGCAGTTCGACCACGGGGGTGGTCTGCATTAGTGGACCGCTCGACGAGGTCATCGTGTCCAAGACCATACCTTCCGCTACATAGGTCGCCTGTTTCTCGCCGATCCGGTCGAGTGGCGTTACCATCCCTCACCCCGCATCAGTGGATGCACCACCTCGTCGACGTCGAAGGAGTCGTAGTCAGTTTCTGAGTCGGCGCCACGAATCATCTCGATTGTCTCGTCCCACGTTTCCTTGGCGACGACTCCGTCCGGCGGGAACACAGGAACGGTCGACTCGAAGGCATTCGTCCACTGGGCCTCTTCCATGTCGGGGAACAGCAGCTCTTTGAGAGCGGCCGATGCTTCGGACATGTTGGAGTCAATGAATTCCACGGACGCCGTGTAGGCGTCCTTCACTGCTTGGAGAGCTTCAGGGTTTGCATCGGCCCAGGAGCGTGTGGTCGCCCAGACGATGCCGGGACGTTCAATCGCTGCGGGAAGATCGCCGCTAGCCGCGGAGATCCACACTGACGCCGTGCCGTCGTCCACCACGGGGGCCAGCGACCCGGCAGACCATGCGGCGCCGTCGAACTGCCCTTGACGGACCCCTTCGATCTGGGCGGTCACGTCGACAAGCGTCGCGTGGTCGACGAGGTTCTCCCACTGGCCCAGGCCCAGTTCCGTCATCTGGGCCTGAAGCAGCGCCGGGTGCGAGTGCCCCAGCGCACTAGACGCGATGGTCGCTCCCTGAAGCGCTTGGAAGCGCTCCTCCAAGGTTGCCTCGGGTGACACGCCCGACTCGTCGATGTAGTCGTTCGAGAGCACAAGTTCGGTGGCGATACCTCCAGCGTGAGCGAACGCAACGAGGTCCTCGCCCGATGCGACCGCACCGAGCAACGATTGGGTGCTAACGTAAGCGAAATCGACCTCGCCAGCGATCAATGCGACCAGGCTGTTCTGAGCGCTGTTGGTGACCTCCCAGTCAATCGCAACGCCTGTGTCCTCGGCGATGTCGGGCCTAGCGATAAGGATGCCGGCCGGCGCAGATGACTGGGAGGTGAGGAACGTCGCGCCTTTGACCTCTATCATTTCTGCTTCGGTTGCTGGTGCATCGGCGCTTTGACCATCGCTAGAGTCTGTACTTTCGGCGTTCGCGTCACTCTCGGCATTCGTGTCGTCGTCATCGCCGCACGCTGCTACGCCGATCAGCAGCGACAGCAACATCAAGGCACGCAGCGCTGTCTTAAAACCGTTCATTGTCCGAAGTCCCCCTAGTAGTTGTGTGAAAGCGTATGAATTTGTGAACGTGTGTTCGCGTGGCCGCTATCGGGTCAGTACGCGACCGGCGAACTCGCCGGTGGACTCACCGTCGCTGAATGCCACCACGCCGTTGACGATCGAGTTCTTGATCCCGGTCGCTCGCTGAACCAGCCGGCGTCCCCCGCCAGGAAGGTCACGGACGTATTCGGGTGGCAACGGGCCGACCGTGTCTGGATCGAAGATGACGAGATCGGCGGCGCGCCCCGGCACGAGGAGGCCGCGGTCCTCGAGCCCCCACGCGTGCGCCATGTCGAACGTGCACATCTTCACTGCCTGTTCGAGAGTGAACAGTCCACGCTCCCGCACCCAGTAGGCCAGCAGATAGGTGTGCAGCTCCGCCGACGCGATCTGACCGACATGCGCTCCAGCGTCCGAGGCGCCAATAACCGTGGCCGGGTGCCGCAAGGCATCGTAGGTCTGGGAGAAGTCTCGATTGGAGATCTGCTGTTCGAAAATCTGCTTGAAGTCCGAGTCGAGCGCCAACTGGATGATGAAGTCCACTGGGTCGGAATCCCCGCACAGTTCTGCGACGGATGCGTTGGGGCCATCGGCCCGTCGGACGACCAACAGCTCGCCGTAGTCATCCGGCCGCTGGGTCTCGGTGATCAGACCTTCCTTGTAGGTTCCCGAATACGCGGCGGCGACGAGACTGCGGCGACGATCAGGGTCGCGCAGGATGCTTCCCTGCTCGTCGAGAGGCAATGACCTGACCTCAGCCCATTCCGGCACCGAGTCGAATGGCATCCGAGCCTCGAACGATGCGAGGGTGCACAGATTTCGAACGGGCGTGTGTGCGACCGTGCGGCCGACACGATTGAGAGAGTCGACGAGCTCGAGCCCCTCATAGATGTCCTTTCCGTCCTTCTGGAAGCCGGTCACCGTGAACATGATCGTGGCCGACGTCGATGCCGCGAGATCGTGGACTTGGCGCTCGAGCTCGTCGGAGTGCGCCCCGCGACGAAGCGTCGTTGTCCCGGTCTGCGTGAACTGGAATACCGACCGCGGGAACTCATCGAGAACGTGGACTAGCTCCACCACCTCATCCCACGTTGCCAGCCTGGACGCCACAGGATCACCGTCGGCGGTTTCGTGTTCGGGAGACCTCGTCGTGGAGAAACCCAATGCACCCGAACGCAGAGCCTCCCGAAGGCCATCCTTCATGCGTTCGAGATCCGCCTCCGATGCCTTCTCCGTGAACGCCCGTTCTCCCATGACCCACGTGCGGATCGCCGAATGGCCAACGTACCCGTGATAGTTGATGGCCTTGGGCACCCGCGTGAGCGTGTCCCGGAATTCCCCGTAGGTCTCCCAGGTCCACTCCGGGATCCCGGCCCGAAGCACGTCCCGCGGTATGTCCTCTGCCTTTTCGAGGTTTCGCATGACGAGGTCGCCATCCAAACCCGGCGTCGTAGGCGCCAGCGTGAATCCGCAGTTTCCCATCACCACAGTGGTGACGCCGTGCCAGCAGGAGTTCGTGCCGAGCTGGTCCCAGAACACCTGGGCGTCGAAGTGCGTGTGACCGTCGATGAATCCCGGAGCTACGACGGCACCTGTCGCGTTCAGCTCTTGAGTTCCGCGTCCGCTGACGCGACCTACTTCGACGATGAGCCCGTCGTCGACTGCGACGTCGGCACCAAATGAGCCGAGGCCGGAGCCATCGACCACGGTGCCGCCACGAATAACTAAGTCATGTTGCATTGCGATTCATCTCCTTTTAGGACCGTGAAGGTCCAGCGTCTTCGGGGTGCATGCGCATCAGCCGCGCCTGGCTTGTAGCCGCCCACGGGCTTTCGCGACAGAGCAAGGGGTTTAGCGCCATCCGGAAAGATCGAGGTGGTAAACGCGGGCGGCGTTCTCAAACACAACCTTGCGAACCAGCTCATCCGGCAGCCCGCCCAAGGCCTTATCAAGAACAATGCGAGGGTTTTCCGCGACCGAGGCTGGGCCTGGAGACAGGCTTGTCGGGTGCGGATAGTCCGTTTCGAACATTACGTTGTCCGGCATTAGGTGCAGCATCGACTGCATCGTTTGGGTCTCGAACCAGAAGGTGCCGTGCACCTGACGTTTGATGTAATAGCTCGGGAGTTCCATTTCGGGGTTCTCTCGGGCGGCGCCGGCGTTCAGCCACTCCCAGTCCAAGAGTTCCATCCAGTACGGAAGCCAGCCGAACCCGCTCTCGACCGAGACGATGTTCAGTTCCGGGAACCGGTGACAAAGCCCTGACACCGCGACTTCTGCGATCGCTGCTGCATTGCTGTTCAGCATCGCCAGCGATGTGGCTTTCGTGTAGTCAGCTCGAGTCCCGGAGCCCTTGATTCCGGCAACCTCATCAGGGTCAGCCATGAAGCCGATGTGGAAGTTGGCCGACAGCCCGAGGTCTTGGGCGAGGGACCACAGCGGATACCAATGTGAGTCACGCAGAGCCGGTAGACCGACCTTCTCGGGCGCGTTGGAGAACAGAAAACCGCGATGCCCTCGTGCGGCGCAACGCCGCATCTCCTGCAGCGACGCTTCCAAGTCCCAGAACGGGAGAGCCATGATGGGGATGAACCTCTTCGGGTCTTGCGAGGAAAAATCAGTGAGGAAGTCGTTGTATGCCTTCACGCAGGCCACCACGGCCCGCGCATCACTGATCTGCTCGACGAACACATGGCTGTAGAATCCGAGGAGGTTCGGGTACAGCACCTGCGCGTAGACGCCGTACTCATCGAGGCGCTTCAGTCGTTCAGTAGGATCCCAAGAACCCGGATCCGCGTCCGCAAGAACCAAGGGATGAGAAGGGGTCGGTTCCGACCAACCGGCCACGGCGAACTCGGCCACATCGACCAGAGCTCGATTGCCGACACGCCAACGTTCGACCGTACGCCCGTTCCGCTCCTCGCTGTGAACCGAGGGAACGAGGTGGCGCCACTTCTCCGCAACCCGAGAGGTCCACAGGTCTGGAGGTTCCGTGACGTGGCTATCCGCGTCCACGACCGGCATCCGGTCCGCGACGCCAAGTACCTGTGTCATGTCTAGTCGTTCCCCTCATCGTCATAACTGCCGCCCCTGTGACGACGATCACACTCGGTGCTAACATGGTCAAGCGCAGGGTTCCGTATGGTGGAACGGGCCTTACTAAGGGGACGGGTTCACTTCGCGTGGGGACGCCATCTACGAGCGGCCGTCAAGTCCCGCCCGCCGAGGCATCGCTCAAGCCATGGGACTTCCGTCGGGCGTAGCACGCAGGAGGAGATCACTAGTGCAGGGCGCAGATGCCGGAAACCCGCACAAGGACGCGACCGCCGTGAGGAAGGCGCTACTCATCCTCGAAGCGTTCGACGGACCGCAGAAGACTTTGGGCGTGACCGAACTCTCCAAGCAGCTGTCAATGCCAAAACCGACAATCCACCGTCTCCTGACGGATCTTGTGGATGCCGGCTTTGTCGACAAGTTGCCGTGGGGGCGATACCAAGTCGGGATGCGACTCTTCGAGCTTGGCACCTTGGCGCGGGGCCCCGCGACCTTGCGGTCCTTGGCCCTGCCGCACCTACATAGCCTGTACCGCGACACGGGCTACACGGTGTACTTGACCGTGACGGACCAAGGTCACGCTGTCCAAATCGAGCGGCTTCCGGCGCCCAACCGGCCGCAAATACAAGCCCGGTGGGGCGGCCGCTGGTCATTGCATTGTTCGTCGGGCGGTAAGGTGCTGTTGGCCTTCGGCGCGGCCGATCTGGAGAGCTATGTCGCCCACATAGTTCCATTGACTAAGTACTCGATCCGGGACGAAGCGCATCTGTGCGCGGAGCTCGATACGGTTCGGGCTCAAGGGTACGCACTCTCTCAACAGGAGTCATTGCTTGGTGTCTATGGAGTGGCCGTGCCGGTGTACGACAGCAAGAGAACGGTCGCCGCCGCGGTAGGAATTGCAGGGCACGAACACTCCATCACAGGCCTGATCCCCGCTGTGTTAAAGGCTGGCAAGGTGGTCTCGGCTGAACTTAGCCGGCAGCATTGGACGGAGAAGTCGACAAGCTGACGCTCGTACAAAGGTGGGAGATGCGCTATTGTGTCGTGAGGCCTGTTTCGGAACCTGATGCCTCTTTGCGTCTATCGCTCGGAAGGAAGATCGAGAGCGCACCACCGACGACGGCGACCCAGAATGCCACGATGAACGTCCTGTTGTATGCAGCTTGGGCTGCGTCGGGGTCGATGTCCGACGAAGCGACTGCACCGAGATCAGAGACGAGAAGCGCACCGAGCACTGCAATCCCGATCGCACCCGCCAGTTGGCGGTCGAGGTTCTGAACGGCGCTGGCCTGTGCGGCGTAACGGTCAGGAACGGCGTTCATGGCTCCCACAGTCGTGGGCACGTACGCAAACCCTGTTCCGACGCCCTGGATCACGAGTACGAAGACGATCCTGGATTCAGGCATGGAGGCCTCGAGGTGCCCCAGCACCCACATCGTGGACGCGACGATGCCGAAGCCGAGCAACGCCGGAACCCGGATCCCAACTCGGTCGACTAGCCACCCGGCGACTGGCATCGATACCGCCACGCCGACCGCCGCCGGCGCAAGGAGAAGTCCCACTTCCTGGGCCTCGAGACCCCCGGACCACCTGCAACTCAACCGGAAGAAAGTTGAGACGGACGAACTGGGTCAGTGCCAGCGGAGCGGTAACCAGAATGACAACCGTGAACGCAGGCCATGAGAACATCTCCAGATCGACGATGGCATCGTCCCGGCCAACAGAACGCCGGAGGAACAAAACGATCGATGCGCCACCCACAAGGGCGCCAAGGACCGTCGGAATCGACGTGAAACCCCAGGACGGGGCCTGGCGTGTCACCACAACGACAGCCACCACGGCCATGCCGGCCAGGACCCAGCCGATCACATCGAGCTGGCGAGCCTCCCGGAATCCGACGTCCTGCAGCAACGACACGGCCAGCCCGGCAGCGAGCACAGCGGCTACGAAAAGCACAGCGAACAACCAGCGCCAACCCAGCTCCGTGACGACCCAGCCGCCGAGGGGTGGCCCGGCGGCCGGCGCAGCGGCAATGCCCACGCCCCACACACCCAAGGCAATGCCACGGCGGTGCGGCGGGAACAACTCGTAGATAATGGTCATGCCGACCGGCAGCAGCGCGCCACCACCGACGCCCTGCACGAAACGAGCAGCCACCAGTGCCTCCATACCGGGGGCGAGGACACACACCGCGGAACCGACCGCGAAGACACCCAGGCTCGACACGTACACGGGACGACGACCCCAGCGGTCGGCCATCCACCCAGTCGCCGGCTGCACCACGACGACGCCCAACAGGAACGACGTCACGACCCAGTCGACATCGAGACGGGCCGTGCCGAGGTCGCTGGCAACCGAGGGGAGCGCCACACCCATGACCGTGTTGTTGAGCGTCACGACGTAGCTACCCACTAGCACCAGACCCAGCGCGAGCCAGGGGGACGCCAAGAACCGACCGGAACCCTGTGGCTCCACAGGAACGCTTGAACTCAGCCCGTCAGCTCGGGGAGCGGAGCCGGCGTCGACCTGCGCGCGCGCTCGCTGGTCAACCATGGCCCTCGTCAATCAAGAGCTCCAGCAGCGGCACCGCGGCAGCGAGCACCGTTCGTTCGTCGTCGCTCAACCCGGACAGCCGCTCTGCCAGCCAAGCGTTGCTCACGCCCCGGTACTGGCTTATCCACGCTTTGCCTGCATCGCTCACCCGTACCGGACAAACACGACGGTCGTCCTCACTCGGCACACGTTCGAGAAGTTCCCGCTTCTCCAATGAGCGCACCACCCTGCTGATCATCGGCGGCGATAAGCGCTCCCGCTCTGCGAGGTCTTTCATGGCGAGCGGACCGTGGCGGTACGTAGCCCCCAACACCGACAGTTCCGTGGGCGTCAACACGTCAGCCGAGACACGCAGAACTCGACTCAAGGGGATCACAGCCGCCCGCAACTGCGCCGCCAAATCGGCGACGGAAGAGTCCGCATCCGTTTCGGCCATGGGCGCACCATAGCCCTCCCTTTCTTCACGCAACAGTTCAATCCGTGAAGGTAAATCTCTCCGCCTGCATCCACCACCTGGACGTGAAACACCAGAGAGGCCCCCCGATCGCTCAGAGAAGGGGCCTCTGACCACGAAACTCGTAAGGGGACTGGAGGACGTGGGCGCCGTGGCTCAAGGCTGGGCGAAGCCCGGCACCGGTCGCTGTGTTGTCACTCCCGGGTCAGGCTGCGGGTTCGAGGGTGACGGATCAGCTGCCGCTGGCGGGCC
Organism: Acidimicrobiales bacterium; assembly: GCA_036570385.1. GTDB lineage: Bacteria > Actinomycetota > Acidimicrobiia > Acidimicrobiales > VFJN01 > VFJN01. Next base: position 25,423 of record DATCYI010000460.1, read on the forward strand.
TCGGTGTTGGAGCGACGGTCGAAGAAGTCAGCGCCGAGCTCTTCGTAGGTGGCTTCGGGATCGGCAAGCAGGTGCCAGACGATCACGATCATGGTGTGCGCCACCGCGAACACGGCTTTGGTCTCGCCCCGGGTTCCGAACTTGCGCTTGAACCGTCGGTACTGGGCGGCGAGGTAGGTGTCCTTGCCATGCGAAGCGGCCCACGCGGCCTCACACATCGCCGTCCGTAGCGCCGGGTTGCCCTCGCGGGCCTTGCCGGAGCAACGCTTGCCCGCGGACTCGTGATGGCCGGGGGCAGAGCCCGACCCAGGAGGCGAGTGCGCCCGGCCAGAAGCGCCGCGAACCCGAGAGGCAGGGCGGCGGACGCGCCACCGGCGGTGATGGTGCCGAGGGCCGCGAGGATCACCTGCCGCCGGTACCGCCCGTCGGCCAGGCGACCGAGCACCGGTGTGACCACGGCGCCGGCCAGGAGCGCGGCGGTGAGGCCCCACTGCGCCGTACCCAAGGACACGTCGTAGTCGTCGGCGACGGTGGGGACCATCGGCGAACCCAGGCTGCTCACCACCGCCACGGCCAGTCCGATGGCCACCAGCTCGGGTACGAGGAGCCGTTCCCGCCAGCCGCCACCGTCGACGATGCGCGGCTGACTCACCCCCAGCGGTACTCGACCCCTGTGGACTCCTCGGAGACCTGCCACAGGCGGTCCGCGTCGGCTTCCCGATAGGCGCGCTTGGCAGCCCGGACCTTGCTCGGCGAACCACGCAGCTCGAAGAGCCCGCCGGGCCCGATGTAGTCGCCACCCGACACCTCCGGGGCCACGGCGGCGTAGAGCTGGGGCAGGGCGCCGCCCTCAGGCGTCTGGGCCACCGCCCGGTTGGCCACGCTCATGGCCACGGCCATGACCTTGTTGCCCGACATCTCCGGCCCACGGCGCTGGAGCTCGGTCGAGGCGTAGCCCGGATGGGCGGCGGCGGCCACCAGGGCGCTGCCCGCCGCCCGGGCCCGGCGGTCGAGCCCGAAGGTGAACAGCAGGTTGGCCAGCTTCGACTGCCCGTACGCCTCCCACTTCCGGTAGCCGCGCTGCCAGTCGAGGTCGTCCCAGCGCATGCGCCCCAGGTGGTGCATGAACGACGACGTGGTGACGACGCGCGGCTGGCCGGCGGCGAGCAGCACGGGCAGCAGCCGTCCGGTGAGCGCGAAGTGGCCGAGGTGGTTGGTGCCGAGCTGGGCCTCGTGGCCCTGGGCCGTGCGGCGCAGCGGGATCGCCATCACGCCGGCGTTGTTGAGGAGGATGTCGAGTCGATCCACCCGGGTGGCGACGTCCTCGGCGGCCGCGGCCACGCTGTCGAGGTCGGCGAGGTCGAGCAGCACGACCTCCGGGGCGGCGCCGGTGGCCTCGGCGGCCACGGAGGCCA
>DATCYI010000461.1:0-4029 GCA_036570385.1 Acidimicrobiales bacterium
GGCACAGCAAACCTCTACACATATAGAGTGGCCGGGTGATCCAGCACCCGTCGGCGTTCGCCGTCAGCCACCCCGAGCGCCCGGCCGTGCTGGCCGGCGAGCAGGTCGTCACCTACGCGCAGCTCGAAGACCGGTCGGCCCGGGTGGCCAACCTGCTGCACTCCTGCGGCGTGGCCACCGGCGATCACATCGCCGTCCTACTGGAGAACCGGCCCGAGTTCTTCGATGTGGTCGGTGCGGGGCTGCGCATCGGTGCATACGTCACGCCCATCAACTGGCACCTCACCGCCCGCGAGGCCGCCTTCATCGTGGCCGACTGCGGCGCACAGGTGCTGTTCGCATCCTCCGAGCTCACGTCGCTCATGGACGACCTCGACGCCCCCGAGCTGCGCCGGCGCATCGCCGTGGGCGGTCCTGTCGAGGGGTGGGACGACCTCGACGCGCTGATCGCCGGGCAGCCGTCGACCCCGCCGACCGAGCAGTGCGAGGGCGCGTGGATGTTCTACTCCTCGGGCACCACCGGCCAGCCCAAGGGGATCAAGCCACCGACGATCGGTGGTGAGCTGGGCGCGCCGACGTCGTTCGCCGCGCTGGTGGCCGGCCTGTACGGCTTCAGCGAGGAGTCGGTCTACCTGTGCCCGGCCCCGCTGTACCACGCCGCCCCGGCGGGCTGGACCAACGCTGTGCACCGTCTCGGCGGCACCGCGGTGGTGATGGACCGCTTCGACCCGCTGGAGACGCTCGCGCTCATCGAGCGGCACCGCGTCACCCACGTGCAGTTCGTCCCGACCCACCTGGTGCGCCTGCTCAAGCTCCCGGCCGAGGTGCGCGCTGGCTACGACCTCTCGAGCCTCGAGGTGGTGGTGCACGCCGCCGCGCCCTGCCCGCCCGAGGTGAAGCGGTCGGCCATCGAGTGGCTCGGGCCGATCGTGCACGAGTACTACTCGGGCAGCGAGGGCGTGGGGTTCTGCGCCATCGGCCCCGAGGAGTGGCTGGCCCATCCCGGATCGGTCGGCAAGTCGCTGCTCGGCACCGTGCACATCCTCGGCCCCGACGGCGAGGAGCTGGCCCCCGGCGAGCAGGGCGAGGTGTGGTTCGAGACGCCGAGCCGCTTCGAGTACCACGGCGATCCGGCCAAGACCGCCGCGGCCTGGAACGACAAGGGCTGGAGCAGCCTCGGCGACGTGGGGAGCCTCGACGCCGACGGGTACCTGTACCTCGCCGACCGGGTCTCGAACATGATCATCTCGGGGGGCGTGAACATCTACCCACGCGAGGTGGAGGACGTGCTCATCGGGCACCCGCTGGTCGACGACGTGGCAGTGATCGGCGTGCCCGACGAGGAGATGGGCGAAGCGGTCCGGGCCGTCGTGCAGCCGCCAGCGGGCACCGATCCCGCGTCGCTCGTCGCATCGGGTCCGGAGCTGGTCGAGTACTGCCGGGAGCGGCTGTCGCACTTCAAGTGCCCGCGCTCCGTTGTGTTCGTCGCCGAGCTCCCTCGGCTCCCGAGCGGCAAGCTGGCCAAGCGGCTGCTGCCCGCCGAGGTGCTGCGGCCCGACAGAATCACGCGGTGACGACTCCGTCACCTGCATCTCCGGGGGGAACCACATGAGCCATCCGGTCCGCGAGGGCCTCAACCTCCTCGACGGCGCCTGGTACGCCGACGATCCACACGAGATCTGGACCTGGATGCGGCGCGAGGCGCCCGTCTACCGCGACGAGGCGTCCGACGTGTGGGGCATCGCCCGCCACGCCGACGTGCTCGCCATCGAGAAGGACCCCCGCACCTTCTCCAGCCGGCAGGCGCCACGGCCCCACGGCCATCCGCTGCCGATGATGATCTCGATGGACGACCCGGACCACCACCGGCGCCGCTCTCTGGTGAACCGCGGGTTCACGCCGCGCCGCGTCGCCGAGCACGAAGCCACCGTGGAGCGGCTCTGCCGCGAGATCCTCGACCGCGTGTGCGAGACCGGGCGCTGCGACCTCGTGTGGGACGTCGCCGCGCCGCTCCCGCTGCTGCTGATCGCCGACCTGCTCGGCTTCGAGCCGACCCTGCACGATGACCTGCTGCGCTGGTCCGACGACCTCATCCGCGCCACGACCATCGAACCGTCCCCTGAGATCGCTCAGGCCGGCCTCGAGGCCATGCTCGGGTTCCGGGAGGCGCAGATGGAGGTCATCGCGCAGCGGCGGGCGGAGCCGCGCGACGACCTCATCTCCACGCTCTGCCACGCATCGGTGGAGGGCGAGGCGCTCGACGACGAGTCGATAGTGATGGAGACCCTGCTGATCCTGATCGGCGGCGACGAGACGACCCGGCACGTGATCAGCGGTGGCCTGCAGGCGCTCCTCGAGAGCCCCGACCAGGCCGCCATCTTGCGCGCCGACGACTCGGCGCTGGAGCTGGGCGTCGAGGAGCTTCTGCGCTGGGTGTCGCCGGTGAAGAACATGGCCCGAACGGTCACCCGCGACGTCGAGCTCCGCGGCGAGCTGCTGCGCGAGGGCGACCAGGTGATGCTCTTCTACCCGTCGGCCAACCGGGACGAGGAGGTGTTCGAGCGGGGCGATCGGCTCGACGTCACCCGTGATCCGAACCCGCACATCGCGTTCGGGTTCGGTCCGCACTTCTGCCTTGGCGCCTCGCTGGCCCGGCTCGAGCTGCGGGTGATGTTCCGTGAAGTGCTGCGCCGCCTCCCCGACCTCCAGCTGGCCTCCGGCGACCCGCTCCCCTACCGCGAGTCGAACTTCATAAGCGGCGCGGAGGCCATGCCCGTCACCTTCACCCCCACGGCGCGGCTCTCGTGAGCGGCCCGCTGGAGGGCGTCCGGGTGGTGGAGCTCGGCGTGTGGGTGGCCGGGCCGGGAGCGGCGGGCCTGCTGGCCGACTGGGGCGCCGACGTCGTCAAGATCGAACCGCCCGCCGGCGACCCGGCACGCACCTTCGGGCCGCTCCTCGGCGGCACCGTCGACGACAACCCCGTGTTCGAGCTCGACAACCGCGGCAAGCGCAGCATCGTCCTCGACCTGTCGACAGACGACGGCCGCGACACCGCCCACGAGCTGATCGCCGGCGCCGACGTGTTCCTCACCAACATCCGCCCCGCCGCCCTCGGGCGTCTCGGGCTCGACCACGAAGCGCTCCTCGCCGCCCACCCCCAGCTCATCTACGCGCTCCTCACCGGCTACGGCCTCGCCGGCCCGGAAGCGGCGAGCGCGGCGTACGACATCGCGGCCTACTGGGCCCGGTCGGGCATGGCCGCGAGCCTGCAGGTGCCCGGCAGCGACCTCCCGCTGCAGCGCGGCGGCATGGGTGACCACACCGTCGCCATGACCGGAGCGGCGATGGTCAGCGCGGCGCTCTTCGAGCGGACCCGCACCGGCAAGGGCCAGCTGGTCACCACCTCGCTGCTGCGACAGGGCGTCTACACGCTGGGCTTCGACGTGAACGTGGCGGTGATGTGGGGCCAGACCCTCGCCACCGGCGTGCGCGAGACCATGCCCAACCCGACCGTCAACAACTACACGGCGGGCGACGGCGAGCGCTTCTGGCTCGTGGGCCTCGAGGGCGACCGGCACTGGCCCGCGCTGCTTCGCGCCATCGACCGCATCGAGTGGCTCGACGACGAGCGCTTCCTCACCCGCCGGGAGCGGGCTATCAACGCCCGCGAGCTCGTGGCCGAGCTCGACGCCATCTTCGCCACCCGCCCCCGCGCCGAGTGGGCGGCCGTCTTCGACGCCGAGCCCGACGTGTTCTGGGCGCCGGTCAACACGATCGAGGACCTGCTCGCGGACGAGCAGTTCCACGCCTCCGGCGCCATCGTGACCGTGCCCGGCGACGACGGCGACGCCCTGATGCTGGCGTCGCCCGCCGACTTCGGGGGCGTGCCGGTGGCACCCCGCTGGCGCGCCCCGCGCCTCGGCGAGCACACAGACGAGATCCTCCGCGAGCTGGGGCGCGGGGCCGACGCAGACCAACCCGACCCATGACCGCCACCCGACCCCAGAGGTGCCCCGGATGACCGACGAG
>DATCYI010000462.1:0-15228 GCA_036570385.1 Acidimicrobiales bacterium
GGCCAGGGCGGCCGTGGCCTCCGCGGGCTCGTCGTCGAGGACGGTCTCGGGCGGGCCGGACTGGGTGAGCGTTACCTCGGACATGAGCGGACCGTAGCGTCGAAGGTCAAGCGCCGTGCTCACCTGTGGCCGGCTCCACCGGGCGATCGCCGGCGGGCAGCGGTTCGTCCTCGGACACGGTGCCGTCGAGGAACTGCTCGGTGGCCATGTGGGCGACCCGGATCAGCTCGGCGCTCTTGGTGAAGTCGTTGAAGCGCAGCGACGGCTTCTGGCCGGTCGGGAGCACTATCGCCTCGACCCCGTCGGGGAGCGTCGCCAGGTCGCGCTTGAAGCGGTGGTAGCGAGCCGCCCAGTAGGCCTGCAGGGCCACGTCGAGCGGGCGCCTGGCCTCACGGCGAGGCCTGTCGATCGTGCCGCAGTGCAGCACGTAGATCGTGCGGGCCCCTAGCTCCACGGCCCGGGCGATCGGCACGTCGTTGACGATGGCACCGTCGAGGTAGCGCACCCCATCGATGTCCACCGCGGGCAGCACGGCCGGAAGCGCAGCCGACGCGAGGATCGGGTCGATCAGCGGGCCAGTCGAGAACCACTCCTCGCGCACGGCGTCGATGTCGGTCGCCACGCACTGGAAGGGGACCGTGAGGTCCTCGAAGCGCTCGACCTGCAGGAGCTCCGCTAGGAGCGTGCGCAGCACCTCGTTCCCCTGGATCGACTCGCCCCGCCGAGCCAGCCCGACCGCGTTCGGGAGGAGGCCGACCGGGAACACGCCACGCCCGTCGAAGCCGCGCCACACCTCCTCGAGCCGGGCCAAGCCGGTGAGCGAGGGCTCTTGGGCGTAGGCGACGCCGTTGATCGCCCCGATCGAGCACCCGAGCACCAGCTCGGGACGGATGTCGTGCTCCACGAGGGCGCGGAGCATCCCCACCTGTACCGCCCCGTGGTTTCCGCCCCCGGAGAGCACTGCCGCGACCGGGCCGGAGCGCCGGCGCAGGAGGTCGCGCAGCTTCCCCATCATCTCGGGCGAGGGTACATCGGTAGCATCCGCCAGATGCTCGCCGCCGCACCCGCATGGTTCGCCGACAACGTCGTGCCGATCATCATCGTCACCCTCGTCGTCCTCACCCTCCTGGTCGTGCGGATGGTGCAGAAGGCGGTGATGCGCGCCGTGCTGCTCGGGCTCATCGTGGTGGTGGCCGGGCTCAGCTACCTGAACCGCGAAGAGCTGAAGGAGTGCGCCACCACCTGCTCGTGCTCGCTGGCCGGACAGGACGTCACGGTGCCGGCGTGCGAGGAGGAGATCGGGATCAGGCTGCCGGACTAGCGGCCTCGGCGCGCTCGAGGCCGCGCTTCACCAGGTCGGCCAGTGCCGACGGGTGGGTCAGGTGGACGCCGTGGCCGGCGCCCGCGACGACGTGCAGCTCGCTGTCGGGGGCCAGCTCTGCGAGCACCCGGGCCGCCTCCTGGTGGTGCGGGGACGACTCGTCGCCGTGCGCGGCGACCACCGGCACCATGACCGCCGAGGGGTCGTAGGGCGTCGGGTCGCTCTGGCGGACCTGGCGCAGATCCGCGAGCAGCGCCGTGCCCTCGAGTCGGCGGGCGGCGCGGGTCCGCTCCGGCAGGCGCTCCCACCGGGAGTCGCCGACCATCCGGCGCATGAAGTGCTCGGCCGCCTCCTCCGGGGTGCTCTTGCGCTGGAGAGAGCCGGAGCCCACAGACCGCGTCGGCCACCAGGGCTGCCACGGCATGGGCGCCTCGTAGGCCACCACCGCCCGGACGAGGTCCGGGCGCCGCTGACCGAGCGCCAGGGCCACGACGCCTCCCAGGCTGTGGCCGACGATCACGGCGGGGCGCTCGGCCAGGACGTGGCTGAGGTCCTCGACCTGCACGTCGAAGCTCGTAGGGGGACCAAGCTCGACGGAGCGCCCGTAGCCCCTGCGGTCGTAGCGGACCACGTGGAGGTCTTCCAGGTGGCGCTGCACGCGGGCGAAGGCCGCGCTGCGGTCCATCGAGCCGTGGACGATCACCACCAGCGGGGCACGCGGGTCGCCGTGCTCGGTGGTGAAGAGCTCGCTCATCTCGTCGAACCTAACCACCGGGTGCTGAGCGCGGCGAGGGGGCCGGTCCCCCCGAACCGGCCCCCTCGTGCAGCTGCCCCCCAACAGCAGCGGCTCCCCACAGTCTTACATCACGAGCGGGGCACCTGGATCCAGGGCACGTCCTTGTCGTTGCGAACGTCGCCCGGCAGGCCCAGCACCCGCTCGCCGAGGATGTTCTTGGCGATCTCCGTGGTGCCGCCCTCGATCGAGTTGGCGCGGGCTCGCAAGAAGGCCTGCTGGGGGTTCGCCCACTGCATGGCGTTCTTCGGCCGCTCCATCGTGTAGCCGCTCGGGAACAGCATCCCCTCGGCGCCCATGAGGCTGACGGTGAAGGCGCTGATGTCCTTGTTGAGGTCGGCCGAGATGGCCTTGCCGATCGAGCCCTCAGGACCGGGGTTGCCCACGGCGCGCATCTGGCTGGCCCGGATGTTGGTGAGGCGCAGCACCTCGGCGCGCGTCCACAGCGACATGAGCTCGTCCTTCAGGGCGGCGTCGTCGATGCCTCGCGCCTGCCACTCCTTGACCGCCTCGCCGATGAAGCCGGAGCCCTTGGAAGGGATCCCGCCACCGATGGCCACCCGCTCGTTCATGAGGGTGGTGAGGGTGACCCGCCAGCCCTCGCCGACGTCGCCGAGGCGCTCCTCGTCGGGGATGCGCACATCTGTGAAGAAGACCTCGTTGAACTCGGCCTCGCCGGTGATCTGGTAGAGCGGCTTCACCTCGACGCCTGGGGCTTCCATGTCCACGACGAAGTACGTCATGCCCTTGTGCTTGGGCTGGTCGGGGTCGGTGCGCGCGACGAGCATCCCCCACTTGGCCAGGTGGGCCAAGGTCGTCCACACCTTCTGGCCGTTGATGATCCACTCGTCGCCGTCCTTGACCGCGCGGGTGGCGAGACCGGCCACGTCGGAGCCGGCGCCGGGCTCGGAGAAAAGCTGGCACCAGACCTCCTCGCCGGTGAACAGCGGGCGCAGGTAGCGATCCTTCTGAGCGTCGCTGCCGTGGGTGGCGATGGTGGGCGCGCCCATGCCGTGACCGATGACGTTGCGGAAGGCGGCGATCGGCGCGCCGGCACCGACGAGGGTCTCGTTGATGAGCTTCTGCAGGCGGGGCGACTTGCCGAGCCCGCCGCGACCCTCCTCGAAGTGGACCCAGGCGAGCCCGAGATCGAACTGGCGGCCGAGGAAGGTCACCGGATCCGTCTCCTTGGGCGGCAGCTCCTCGAGCAGCTGGTCGCAGAGCGACTTGATCAGGTCCTCGTCGGATGTGGCGGCGCTGGTGCTGGTGTCGGTGACCGTCATGACGCGCACGGTACTTGACCGCTGGGTCAAGTGAGAAGCGGAGGACCTCGCGGTCAGTTCAGACGGGCCCTCAGGCGGGTTGCCGCCTCGATGTCCTTGTCGGTTCCCAGGAGCTCCAGGGCCTCGGCGGCGTCCGTGAAGCGACCCGATGCTCCGAGCACGACGGCCAGCTCGCGCCGCTCGCGCTCGCTCATCGCGGGGAGCTCGCTGCGAAGGGTCAGCGCCCAGCAGAGCCCGGCTCGATCGCCGGAGCGGCGATGGGCGCCAGCCAGGTTGGCGAGGATGCGCACCAGCACGAGGCGCTCGTCGACGGGCTGCAGGTACTCGTCGTGCCACGGCGCGGCAGGGTTGAGCGCGGCGAAGATCTCGCGGCAGCCAGCGGCGTCGAGCTCGGCACCCCCGTCGAACACGTCCAGGTAGCGGGTCGGGTCGGTGACCGGGCGCACCAGGAAGTGGCCTGGCATCCCGATGCCGACGAGGGGTACGCCGCAACGCCGGCCCACCTCGATGGCCACCACGGCCAGGGTGATCGGGATGCCGAGCCGGCGATCGAGCACGTCGCTCAGCAGGGAGTTGCGCGGGTCGAAGTAGCTGTCGGTGTCGCCCACGAAGCCCTCGTCCCCGAACAGGTGGGCCGTGAGGGCCTCCAAGGTGGGCTCGCCCACACCGGCCGCGAGCGCGTCGAGCCGGCCCATCTCTCGGCGCACGTCGAGAGCTGGATGGGCGTGGGCACCGATGAGCAGGCAGGCCTCGTCGAGGGGCACCTCCGCAGCGCCGGAGACGAGGGCCGCGAAGCGGGCGCGGGGGTCGTCTTCCACGCGGCCACCGTACCGACCTACCTTGAGCCCATGTTCCCCGGATCCTTCGCCGCCCAGAACCCCGACAAGCCCGCCGTGATCATGGCCGGCACGGGTCAGACGATCTCCTACGCCGAGCTCGATGCCGAGGCCAACCGCCTGTCACACCTGTTTCGGGCCGCAGGGCTGCAGCAGGGCGACCACGTGGCGCTCTGCATGGAGAACCACCCCCGCTTCCTCTCGGTGATGTGGGGCGCCCACTACGCAGGGCTCTACTACACGGCGATGAGCTCCCGGCTCACCACCGAGGAGATGGCGTACATCGTCGCCGACTGCGGGGCGCAGGCGTTCATCACCTCGACCTACAAGTCCGAGCAGGCCGCCGAGCTGGCCGACCAGATGCCCGCCGTGAAGCTCCGGCTGATGCTCGATGGCACGATCGACGGGTACGAGAGCTACGAGGACGCGGTCGCCGGGCAGCCCGACACGCCGCTCGACGAGGACCGGGTCGAGGGCCAGGACATGCTCTACAGCTCCGGCACCACCGGTCAGCCCAAGGGCGTGAAGGTCCCCCTGCTGGATGCGCCGCTGGGCGAGGGCACCGACGGCGTCACGATGCTCGCCGGGCTCCTCTTCGGTGCCGACGAGTCCACCATGTACCTCTCCCCCGCGCCGCTGTACCACGCGGCCCCGTTGAGGTTCTGCCGGGCCGTGCACCGCACCGGCGGCACGGTGGTGGTGATGGAGCACTTCGATCCCGAGGAGTACCTGCGCCTCGTCGAGGAGCACCGCATCACCTTCAGCCAGGTGGTGCCGACGATGTTCATCCGGATGCTGAAGCTCCCGGACGAGGCCCGCTCGCGCTACGACGTGTCGTCGCTGAAGACGGTCGTGCACGCGGCGGCACCGTGCCCGGTCGCGGTCAAGTCGCAGATGATCGAGTGGTTCGGCCCTGTGATCCACGAGTACTACGCAGGCACGGAGGGCAACGGCTTCGTCTACTGCAACAGCGAGGACTGGCTGGCCCACCCCGGCACCGTCGGCAAGGCCATCATCGGCACCATCCACATCGTCGGAGACGACGGCGAGGAGGTGCCCACCGGTGAGCCTGGCACCGTCTACTTCGAGGGCGACGCGGCGTCGACGTTCGAGTACCACAACGACCCGGAGAAGACGGCCAGCTCGCGCGATCCCAAGGGCCGCGGCTGGTCGACCCTCGGCGACGTCGGCCGGCTCGACGAGGACGGGTTCCTCTACCTCACCGACCGCAAGGCGTACATGATCATCACCGGCGGTGTGAACGTGTACCCCCAGGAGGCCGAGAACGTCCTCGCCCTGCACCCGAAGGTGGCCGACGTAGCCGTCTTCGGCGTGCCCAACGAGGACTTCGGCGAGGAGGTCAAGGCGGTAGTGCAGCCCGTCGAGATGTCCGACGCGGGCCCGGAGCTCGAGCGCGAGCTGATCGCCTACTGCAAGGAGCACCTCGCCGACGTGAAGAGCCCACGCTCGATCGACTTCCGTCCCGAGCTCCCGCGGCACCCCACCGGCAAGCTCTACAAGCGCCTGCTCAAGGACGAGTACTGGGCCGAGGCCGGCCGCACCATCTAGGCGGTCGGAGGCGGCGGGCCGTCGAGGACCTGTCGGACCTTGTCGATGAGGCCGGCGACCGAGAACGGCTTGTCGACCAGCGGAGCGCCGACCGCGAGCGTGCCCTCGGCCTCGAGGACCGGCGGCGCGTAGCCGGACATGAAGAGGATGCGCAGCCCGGGCTCTGTCGCCCGGAGCTGTCGCGCCAGCTCGCTGCCGAGCATGTTCGGCATCACCACGTCGCTCAGGACGAGGTCGATGCCGTTCGGGTGCTCGGCGACGACCTCCAGCGCGGTGACGCCGTCAGGCGCGGTCAGCACCTGGTAGCCGTCGCCCTCGAGGATCCGCAGGGCGAGCGTGCGGAGGTCGTCGTCGTCCTCGACCACGAGGATCGTCTCGCTCCCCCGCTGCCGCGGCTCGACCTCGGCCGGCGCCACCAGGGCGTGCACCGGCGCCTCGCCGGCGGGCAGCACCACGCTCAGCGAGGTGCCGAAGCCGGGCTCGGAGTAGATGTGGACCGTTCCCCCGGCCCGGGCGACGATCCCGTAGACGGTGGCCAGGCCGAGCCCTGTGCCCGTGCCCCGTGGCTTGGTGGTGAACAGCGGCTCGAAGGCCCGATCGAGGGCCTCCTTGTCCATCCCCACGCCGGTGTCGCTGATCCGGAGGCGGACGTATTCGCCCGGATCGAGCTCCGGTCGGCTCTCGTGGTGCTCCTCGTCCACGTCGAGGTTGTCGGTCTCGATCGACAGCGAGCCGCCGTGGGGCATCGCGTCGCGGGCGTTGACGGCGAGGTTCACCAGGACCTGCTCCAGCTCTGTCGCGTCGGCGGTGACCGACCGGAGGTCCGCAGCCATCGACAGCCTCAGCTCCACGTCGGCTCCGAGCGTGCGGCGCAGCATGTCCTCGATCCCGGAGACCACCTCGTTGAGGTCGACGGAGCCGACCTGCGCCGTGTCGCCGCGGGCGAACGAGAGCAGACGGCGGGTGAGAGCAGCGGCGCGCGCTCCAGAGACGCCGATCTGGCGGACGTCGTGGAGGACGGGCTCCCAGCGACCCGGGTCCTCTACGGCCGCGGTGGCCAGCTCCTCGGTGGCGAACTCGGCGTAGTTGAGCATCACCGCCAGCACGTTGTTGACGTCGTGGGCGATGCCGCCGGCGAGCTGACCGAGGCTCTCCATCCTGGCCGTCTGGTCCAGGAGGCGGCGGGTGCGCTCGCGCTCGGTGACGTCCTCCGCCATGACGAAGCGGGCGTCGCGACCGTCGAACTCGACGACGTGCGAGGTGATCTCGACCTCGATCACCTCGCCGTCGGCCCGGCGGTGCCGCCAGGGGCCGGATCGCTCGAGCACGGGGCTGTTCACCACGCTGTCGCGCAGCTTCGGCACGTCTTCCTCGGGGCGGATGTCGGCGATCGTCATGCGGAGCATCTCCTCGCGGGAGTACCCGTAGGTCTCGACCGCGGCGTCGTTCACGTCGACGAACTCCAGGGTGTCGACGTCGTAGACCCACATGGCGAGCGGGCTGCCGGCGAACAGCCGCCGGTACCGCTGCTCCGACTCGACGACGTCCTGCTCGGCTTGCTCGCGCCGGCTCATCTGGCGGGCCACGTCCTGGGTGAGCGCCGCGAAGTCCCGCGAGAGGCCGACCACCTCGGCCGGGCCGTCAACGGTGGCCTCGACGACGTTGCCCGGCACGGTGGCGCGAACCGTGGCGCTGAGCCGCTCGATCGGACGGGCGACCGACCGGTACAGGCCGTAGATGAGCGCGACGATGACGATCACCCCGGCGCCGAGAAGCATGAGCACCTCTCGGTGCACGGCCCTGATGTCCGAGGTCGCCACGCCCTCGGACATCACCGCCCGCACCTGCCAGCCGAGCGAGGGGACCTCGGCCTCGACCGCGATGCCACCGGCTGCCTCCAGCGGCGGACCGACCACCGGCGCCCCATCGGCCGTGAGGGCGACCTCGGCATCGAACGCGTCGGCAAGATCCTCCTGCAGTCTCGACCGGGCGCTCTCGACGCCTAGGAAGCCGGCGACCAGGCCCACGTCGCCGATCGGCACCACCACCACCAGCGAGGGTTCACCGAGCTCCGCATCGTCGATCGGGCCGTGTACGACGGGCTCGGGGCCCGACGACGACAGCCACTCCGTGTCTGCGGGCAGCACGGAGCCGGACACCTCACCGGACGAGCAGACGACGCGGCCATCCGCGGTCACGACGTCGAGCCGGCCCGCGCTGAACGGCCCGATGGAGTTGAAGGTCAGGCTGCAACCCTCAGGGACGTCCGGCTGGAACAGCGACATCAACGCCGGGTTGGCGGCCAGGGTGACGACGCCCTCCTCCGCGGTCGCCAGACCCGACTCGATGTTCTCCGCCGCACGCCTCGCCAGGAACTCGACATCACGCTGCGCCTGGTCCCGGACCTCGTCGAGGCTGCGCTCGCGGGCGAACAGCGTGGTGCCGCTGGCCACGCAGAAGCCGAGGAGCATCACGCTCAGCAGGTACACCTGGAGGGGCGGACGCCGACGCCGGCGGGCAGCCTCCGTCACGAGAAGCTCGGCGTCAGCTGGTCTGCGGGCAGGGGCCGGCTGAAGAGGAAGCCCTGCCCGAGGCTGCAGCCGAGGCGCTGGAGGTGAGCGGCCTGATCGGCGGTCTCGATGCCCTCGGCCACGACCGTGAGGCCGAGCTCGCTGCCGAGGGACAGGATCGACGCCACGATCGCCTCGTCGGCGCTCTCCGAGCCGAGACCGGCCACGAAGGAGCGGTCGACCTTGAGCGCGTGCACCGGGAACTGGCGCAGGTAGGTGAGGCTGGCCCAGCCGGTGCCGAAGTCGTCGATGGCGATGGTGGCGCCGATGTCGGCGGCCCGCTTCAGCACCTCGGAGGCCAGATCTATGTCCTCCACCAACGAGGTCTCGGTCACCTCTAGCGAGAGGACGCCCGGCGGCATGCCGACCGCCCTCATCGTCCGCTCCAGGAGGACCGGCAGGTCGGCATCCGCCAGCTGGCGGCCCGACAGGTTGACGGCGATCTGCAGCACGGCGCCGGCGTCGTACCAAGAGCGCCACTGGCGGCACGCGTCTTCCAGCACGAGCCGGCCGAGCTCGATGATCGCTCCGGATCGCTCAGCCGTATCGATGAACGCAGCCGGGGGGAGCAGCCCCCGCTCCGGGTGGTTCCAGCGGACGAGGGCCTCCGTGCCCTGCCAGGTCCCGTCGGCGAGCTGGACGACCGGCTGGTAGTGCACCTCGAACTCGCGGCGCTCGATCCCGCGTCGGATCTCGGCGTCGAGCGTCCGGTCGAAGCTGCCGTCGCTGGCTCGACGTCCGGCACCGCTGCGACCTTCGACCACGGGTCGGTTGACGATCACCATGCCGACGTTGTCGCCCTTTCCGTCGCGCAGCAAGGTGACCGACGACTGCACGTGGACCTGGCTGCCGTCGCGGCAGGTCTGGCGGAGCTCGCCGTGCCAGCGGCCCCGGCGGGACAGCACCGAGTCCAACGGCTCCGCTTCGTTCGGCACCTCGCCGACCAGCTCGGCGGGCAAGGCCTCTGCCCCGTGGCGACCTATGAGCTCCTGCTCCGACCAGCCGTAGAGCTGCTCAGCCGCGGGGTTGACGCTCTGGATGAGCAGGTTCTCGTCGGTCACGAGCACCGCGTCGGACACGTCGGTGCGGATTCCGGTGGCAACCTCGCGCAGCTTGGACGTGTCGCCTCGCAGGTCCCACATCGTGATCTGGCTCGCGACCTGGCCCTCCCACGTCACCGGCATCGAGCTGACCTCGATCAGCACCTCCTCGCCATCGAGCCGCACGATCGCCATCACGTCGGGGCGCGGCCAGCGCCCCTCCTTCACGCTCTCCTGCCGGCTCGTGGCGATCCGGAACGACTGAGGGGCGACGAAGTCGTAGAGGTCGCGGCCGATCAGCTCGTCAGGTTCCTCAGCGCCGACGAGGGTGGCCGCGGGCCGGTTCGCGTGCACGACCTCGTTGCCCACGAGCACGACCGTCGCCTCGTTCGACGCCTCCGCCGCCGAGGTGCCGCGATCCGACGACGCCATCCGCTCGACCGTGACCGGCCCCCTCAGCGCCCGCCGCTCGGAGCCCGCCACACCGCCCCGTCGACGGCGCACGGCCACTGCCCGGGCAGCCAGCTCGCGAGCCGAGAACGGCTTCACCATGTAGTCGTCGGCGCCGGCCAGCAGGCCTGTGACCCGGTCGGCCTCGCCGCCGGAACCGGTCAGGATGATCACGTGCAGATCGGGCTGGCGGGCCCGCAGGGCCACCAGCAGATCGAGGCCCGACATCTCGGGAAGCTCCAGATCGAGGATGACCAGGGCCAGCTCGAAGCGGTCGGCGATCGCGATGGCGCCCTGGCCGTCGACGGCCTCGAGCACCTCGAAGGCCTCCCGTTCCAGGGCACGACGAACGACATCCCTGATGCCCTGCTCGTCATCCACCACCAGAACCTGCATCTGTCCTTCCCGGCTGAGCGACGGTTGTGGCTACGCCGGTGCCACGCAGAGTAGGGGACCGACCACGGACATGGCGGACCCTTCGGTCACTCCCTGCCCATTCGCCCCGCCGGGTACCCTCCGCCCATGCCGGCCAACGCTGCGTACCCCTTCCTCGACTGGCCAGGTCCGCTTCCCTTCGCACACCAGGGCGGGGCCGCCGACGCGCCAGAGAACACGATGGCCGCGTTCGAGCGGGCGATCTCGCTCGGGTACCGGTACCTGGAGACCGACGCCCACGTCACCGCCGATGGCGTGCTCCTCGCGTTCCACGACGACCGCCTCGACCGCGCTACCGACCGCACCGGCGTGATCGCCGACCTCCCGTGGTCAGAGGTCCAGCAGGCTCGCGTCGGGGGGACCGAGCAGATCCCGACGCTGGAGGACCTGCTCGCGGCGTTCCCCGACACCCGGGTGAACATCGACCCGAAGCACGACGCTGCGGTCGAGCCGCTGGCCGACCTGATCCGCCGGCTCGGGGTGGTCGACCGGGTGTGCATCGGCTCCTTCAGCGACCGGCGCCTCGTCCGCATCCGCGAGCTCGTGGGCGAAGGGCTCTGCGTCTCGATGGGACCGAAGCAGGTGGCGAGGCTCGTGGCCGCTGCCCGCGGCCTCCCTGGCGGCGGCGGGGTGACCGCCCCTTGCGCTCAGGTGCCCACCAGGCAGGGACGAATCGACCTCGTCACGCCCCGATTGCTGGCCGAGGCCCACCGGCGCGGCGTGCAGGTCCACGTCTGGACCATCGACGATCGTGAGGAGATGATCCGCCTGCTCGACCTCGGCGTCGACGGGATCATGACCGACAGCCCCCAGACCCTGAAGGACGTCCTGGTCGAGCGGGGCGAGTGGTTCGAGTGATCCCGACGGCCAGCTGAGCGGCGGCGCCCCATGGAGCTGCCGCTGACCCCTCTCGACCTGCTGGCGCGCATCCGGCGCTCGGCGCCCGACCGCGTGGGCGTGATCGAAGGTGAGGCGTCCTGGACGTACCGCGACCTCGGCGAGCGCTGCGACCGGCTGGGCCACGCGCTGCAGCGCGACATCGGCCTGCGCCCCGGTCAGGTCGTGGCCTGGCTCGGTGGCAACACCCACGAGCTGCTCGAGGCGTACTACGGCGTCCTGCTGGCGGGTGGCGTGCTCCTGCCCCTCAACATCCGCTTGGCCCCCGCGGAGCTGCGAGCGATCCTGGCCGCCAGCGGTGCGGTCGTGCTGTTCCGCCACCCCGACGAGCCAGATCCGGGGCAGCCCGGACAGGCCATCCGAACCGTGGTGCTCGGAGATGAGCACGAGGAGCTGCTCGCGGCGCAGCCGTCGGGGCCGGTGCCCACTCCCCCGGTCGACGAGCGAGCGCCGGCCGAGGTCTTCTACACATCCGGCTCGACCGGGCAGCCGAAGGGCGCGCTCCTCAGCCACCGGGGGCTCTACCTGCACGCGATCCACAGCGCGCTCACCATGGGCCTGACCGCCGACGAGGTCGTGCTCCACACCATCCCGCTGTTCCACGTCAACGGCTGGGGAACGCCCCACTACGTGACCGGTCTCGGCGGCACCCATGTGATGCTCCCCCGCTTCGACGCCGGCGAGGTGCTGAGGCTCGTCGAGGCCCACGGGATCACCCGCCTGTTCCTCGTGCCCGCCATGGCTCGGCTGCTGCTCGACCACGGCGACATCGACCGCCGCGAGCTCGGGTCGGTCCGCAACATCTCCGTCGGCGGCGCGCCGGCGAGCCGGGAGCTGCTCGCCGAGCTCGACGCGGCGTTCGGCTGCGAGACGATCTGTGGCTACGGCATGACCGAGGCGGGGCCCACCCTCACCCGCAGCCTCGCCGTGCCAGGACGGCCCTCGTCGCTCGATCAACGGGCCACGACAGGGCGTCCGATTCTCGGCGTCGACGCCCGGGTGCTCGGTCCCGACGACGTCGAGGTGCCGTGGGACGGTCAGACCGTCGGCGAGATCTGCGCCCGCTCCAACCACGTGATGATCGGCTACCTCGACCAACCCGAGGCCACCTCCGAGGCGCTCCGCGACGGCTGGCTCCGCACAGGCGATCTCGCGGTCGTCGACGCCGACGGCTACATGACGATCGTCGACCGGGCCAAGGACCTCATCATCTCCGGAGGCGAGAACATCGCGTCGGTGGAGGTGGAGCACGCGCTGTGCGCCCACCCGGCGGTGAGCGAGGCGGCTGTGGTGGGGGTGCCCGACGAGCGCTGGGGAGAGGTGCCGCGGGCCTTCGTCTCCCTGGTCGACGGCGGAGGCGTCGACGGCGTCGACGAGGCCGAGCTGATCACGTGGGTCCGGTCGCGACTCGCGGCCTTCAAGGCGCCCCGCTCGGTCGTCATCCTCGACGAGCTCCCGAAGGGCGGCACCGGCAAGGTGCAGAAGCAGCAGCTCCGTCGGTGGCCGCTCGAGTCCTAAGGCACCGCCAGGAGCGCAGCCTCGAGGACGGAGAGCCCGTGGGCGAGCTCGTCGTCGGTGATGGTCAGGGGCGGGATGAGCCGCAGCACGTTGCCGTCGGGGCCGCAGGTGAGCACGATCACGCCGCCAGCCAGGCAGCGGGCCTGCACGTCGGCCGCCGCGCTCTGGTCGCGGAGCTCGACGCCGATCATCGCGCCGATGCCTCGGACCTCGACCACCGCGGGAGCAGCCAGCGCACGCAGCCGCGGGATCACCGTCTCGCCGATCACCGAGGCGCGGGCGTAGCAGCCCTCGGCCTCGAGGACCTCGACCGTCGCCTTGGCCGCGGCGCAGCTGACCGGGTTGCCCCCGAAGGTCGTGCCGTGCGAGCTGTTGGGCCAGCGCTCCATGAGCGCGGCGCCGGCCATGATCCCGGCGAGCGGCATCCCCGAGGCGACCCCCTTGGCGAAGAGCGTCACGTCCGGAGCCACGCCGAAGGTCTCGGCCGCGAACGGGCGGCCGGTGCGACCGAAGCCGCACTGCACCTCGTCGAACACGAGCAGCGCGCCGGCCGCCGTGCAGCGCTCGCGCAGACCTCGCAACCACGCCACCGGCGGCACGACGTAGCCGCCCTCCCCCAGGACCGGCTCGACGATCATGGCCGCCACCTCATCGGGGCCGGCCGCGGCGAGGACCTCGTCGAGGCCGCTGAGCGCGGCCTCCACTGCTGCCGCGTCCGAGTGGAAGCCGCCGGTGACGCCTGGGATGCAGTACGGCGCGATCGACACGCCGGGCAGGAGCGGCCCGTAGCCCTCCTGGTAGCTGGCCTTGGCGGTGGTGAGCGAGGTCGCCCCCATCGTGCGGCCGTGGAAGCCGCGCCGGAACGCCACGATGCCCGGCCGCGCCGTGGTGCGACGGGCCAGCTTGATGGCCCCGTCGACCGCCTCGGCCCCGCTGTTGCAGAAGAACACCTGCGGGTGGTCGAGGAACGGCGCGATGCCGGCGATCGCCTCGGCGGCCTCGATGTAGGGCTGGTTGCGCAGCACCACGGACGTGTGGAGCAGGCGATCGACCTGGGCATGGATGGCGGCGACGACCCGGGGATGTCGGTGGCCGGTGTTCGTGACCGCGATGCCGGAGCTGAGATCGAGGTAGCGGGTGCCGTCGACGTCCCAGATCCAAGAGCCCTCGGCGTGGTCGGCCACCACTGGGAAGTACGACGGGAGCACCGGCGCGACGACGGCGTCGTAGCGCTCCGTCCACCCGGTGCCTGTCGTCGCGGCCACTGCGGTCATGGCTGTCCCCCCTCGTCGTTGCGGTTGTCGATCTGCGCTCGCTGCAGGCGACCCGAGTAGTCGACGTACACGGTCTTGACCTGGCTGAACTGCTCGATGCCGCGCGTGCCGGCCTCGCGGAAGCCGTTCCCGGTGTGCTTCGTCCCCCCGAACGGCAGCGGTATCTCGGCGCCGATGGTGGGCGCGTTGACGTAGGTGATCCCGGTGTCGATGGCGTGGACAGCGCGCAGGGCCCTGTTCAGGTCGCGCGTGTACACGGCGGCGGACAAGCCGTACTCGACCTCGTTGACGACCGCGACTGCTTCGTCGACGTCGTCGACCTCGATCACCGAGAGGACCGGTCCGAAGACCTCCTCCCGGGCGACGCGGTGGCCGCGCTGGACCTCCGTGAGGATCGTGGGCTCGACGAAGGTGCCGCCCTCGCAGCCTTCGACGTCGGTGCGCACCTCTCCCCCGGTGACCGCCTTGGCCCCCTCGCCCACCGCCCCGTCGACCATGGCGACGATCCGGCTCGCGCTCTCAGCTGTGATCACCGGACCTACGTCGGTGGTCGGGTCGAGCGGATCACCGAGGCGCAGGGCGCGAGCCCGCTCCGCGAGCCGCTCCACCAGCTCGCCGGCGATCCCTCGCTGGACCACGAGCCGCGACGTCGAGGTGCAGCGCTGGCCGGCCGTGCCGAACGCGCCGAAGAGGGCGCCGTCGAGCACGAGCTCGAGATCGGCGTCGTCTAGGACGACCATCGCGTTCTTGCCGCCCAGCTCGAGGCTCACCAGCTTCGGGCCGGCCTCCATCGCGGCCGCCGCCACCTTCCGGCCGGTGGGGACCGATCCGGTGAAGGACACCGCGCCCACGCCAGGGTGCACCGCCAGTGCCGCGGCCGGCTCAGGACCGCCGTGCACGACCTGGAGCAGCTCGGCGGGGATGCCGGCCTCGATGCACGCCTCGACGAACGCCACGCCGCAGGCGGGGGCCAGCTCCGACGCCTTGAGCACGATGCCGTTGCCCGCGAGCAGCGCGGGGAAGATCTTCCACGACGGGATCGCCATCGGGAAGTTCCACGGCGTGATGAGGCCGACCACCCCGACCGGGATCCGAGTGGTCCACGCGAGCTTGTCCCGCATCTCCGACGGCATCACGTCGCCCATCGCCGAGCGGCCCTGGCCGGCCACGAAGGCGGCCATGTCGATGGCCTCCTGGACCTCGCCGCCGCCCTCGACGCGAACCTTGCCCGCCTCCCTGCTC
>DATCYI010000463.1:0-2577 GCA_036570385.1 Acidimicrobiales bacterium
TCAGGAGAGGTGGACGATCCCCATGCGCACGGCCTGCAGCACGGCCTGGGTGCGGTCCCTGGCGTCGAGCTTCTGGTAGATCGATGCCAGGTGGTTCTTCACCGTCTTCTGGCTGATGTAGAGGCGCTCGGCCACCTCAGGCGTGGAGCAGCCGTCAGCGATGTGCTGGAGCACCTCTTCCTCGCGCTTGGTGATGATCCGGTCCTCGTCGGAGGGATCGGGCAGCTCGAGGCGACGGACCTCGTCGAGCATGCTCGCGGCAAGCTGCGGCGAGAGCGCCGTGTCGCCGTTGGCGGCCATGCGAACGGCGGAGGCGACCTCCTCCGTGGAGCAGTCCTTCACGAGGTAGCCGCTGGCGCCGGCTCGGATCGCCTCGGCCAGGACCTCCTTGTCGGCGTGCATCGTGAGCATGATCACCCGCGTATCGGAGCCGCTCGCGCAGATCGCGCGGGTGGCCTCCACTCCGTCCATCTCCGGCATGGAGACGTCCATCAGAACGACGTCTGGCTGCAGGTCGGCGACCAGTCGCACGGCCTCCTCGCCGTTGTCGGCCTGACCCACCACGTCGAAGCCCTCGTCGACCATCGAGCGGCTGAGCCCCTCGCGCAGCATGCGGTGGTCATCAGCCAGCAACAGCCGGATCGTCACGTTCACAGCCTCCAACCCTGCTCAAGGGCGCTCTGCGAGCCCAGACGGATGCTCAGCGAGCTCCGATGGAGCAGCGTACCCGCGTACCGCGGCCGGGCTCCGAGTCGATGACCAGGGTGCCTCCGATGCTGTCGGCCCGCTCGCGCATGCCCACGAGGCCGTACGAGTCGAGGCGCCCGGCCTTGCCCACCGGGAAGCCGACGCCGTCGTCGGCGATCTCGAGGGACCCCTGCTCGCCGTCGCAGCGCCAGGAGATCGTGATCTGGCTGGCCGCGGCATGGCGCTCGACGTTGGTCACCGCCTCCTGGGCGATGCGCCACAGCTCACGCTCCTGGAGGATCGGCAGGCGCCCGGTCTCCTGGGCCCGGAGCCGGACCTCGAGCCCGCTGCGCTCGCGGACCCGGTCGAGGAACGCCTGGAGGGTGGCGGGGAGGCTCTGGGTGTCGGTCACGTCTGTGCGCAGGTCGTAGAGCGTGTCGCGCACCTCCCGGATCACCCCGCGCACATCGTTGCGCAGGTGGTCGAGCGACTCGCTGGTATCGGCCCCGCTGCGGCTGCTCTTGACGATGCGGTCGAGCTCGAAGGCGAGGTAGGCCAGCGACTGCCCGATGCGATCGTGGAGGTCGCGGGCGATCCTCGTGCGCTCCTCGTCGGCACCCACCGTGCGGAGGCGGCCGAACCAGCGGGCGTTGTCGATGGCCAGTGCGGCCGGTTCCACGAAGCCGGCCAGCAGCTCGATGTCACGCTGTCCGTACTTGCGGGCCTCCCGGTGCTCCACAGACACGAGACCGGTGATCGAGCCACGGGCCGGCAGCACCGCGTAGAGGCCCGACAGGGAGCTCGGCGAGAGCCCGGGCCCTCCGCCGGAGAGGAGGTTCGGTTCGCTGACGACTCGGCGCAGCTGCAGAGCCCGGGCCAGAGGCGGGGGCAGCTCCGACGAGCTCATCACCGGCGTGGGACGGTCGCCGTCGCGGCGCATGACGTGCCAGCGCTGGTCGGTGTCGTCGAGCACCAGCAGAGCCAGGGCGTCGTAGTCGAAGAGCTCCTTCAGCTGCTCGTGGGTGGCATCG
This sequence comes from Acidimicrobiales bacterium, assembly GCA_036570385.1. Lineage (GTDB taxonomy): Bacteria > Actinomycetota > Acidimicrobiia > Acidimicrobiales > VFJN01 > VFJN01. Next base: position 1,719 of record DATCYI010000463.1, read on the forward strand.
AGCACCTCGCCGAGATCGAGCGAGGCGGGCAGCGTCTGGGTGACCTGGTGGAGCTGGTACAGGAGGGTGTTGGCGTCGGCCAGGCGGCCCAGGCGATCCATCGCGATCACCTGGCGCTCGTCGGCCTCACCCGAGATGCGGCGGGCGTAGCCGGCCACCAGCGCGACGAGCATGACCTCGACGGCCCACTGCAGCGACAGCCGCGCGTCGTCATCGCCGAAGCTCGGTTCGAGCACCCAGGGGATGGTGACGGCCAGCACCGATGCACCGGCCACCCGCAGGCCGAAGCCGAACCCGCGAGCGAAGCCCGCGACCGCGACGGCCGTGAGCATCGAGAAGACCAGCGGGGAGTTCCAGTAGCCGGTGGCCGTGATGGCGACGAGGGTGCCTGCGACCTCGGCGAGGACGAGCAGAGTTCCCGCCAGGCGGTCGTCGAAGCGCAGCGGACGCAGCGTGCGGAGCACGGTGTAGGCGACGAGCGCGCAGCACGCCGCCAGCAGGCCGCGGTCGCCGTTCTGGAGCCCGGTGCTGGCGAGCACCAGCGACACCGCGGTGGTGCCCCAGCGGATGACGAGGACGGCCTGCGCGAACGGGGCCAGTGGATCCTTGACGGCCCCCTGCAGGGGCCGGCTCTGGGCGTTCAGCCGAAGGCGCCGCCGATGTCCGAGGCCGCCGGACCCAGCAGAACGATGAATATCGCCGGGAAGATGAACAGGATCAGAGGGAACAGGATCTTGACCGGGAGCTTCGCTGCCTTCTCCCGGGCCCACTGCTGCCGCTTGATGCGCATCTCCCCGGCCGACACCTTGAGCACCCGGCCCACCGGCATGCCCAGGGCGTCGGCTTGGGTCAGCGTCAG
>DATCYI010000464.1:0-7368 GCA_036570385.1 Acidimicrobiales bacterium
TGCACCGCGGCCGAGCCGACCCCGCCGGCCGCGCCGTGCACGCACACGCGCTCGCCCACCTGCAGGCCGCACTGCGTGAACAGGGCATCGTGGGCGGTGGTGAAGGCCTCGGGGAAGCCACCGGCCTGGTCCCAGGCGACGCCCTCGGGAACCGGCATGAGGTGTCGCTCGTGGACCACGGCGTGCTCGGCCTGGCCGCCGCCGCCGACCACTGCCATCACCCTGTCTCCGGGAGCGAAGCGGCTGGCGCCGGGCCCGCAGCTCAGCACCTCACCGGCCAGCTCGAGGCCGGGGATGTCGGCGGGGGAGCCCTCAGGGGCTGGGTAGAGGCCGGCGACCTGGAGCCGATCGGCCCCGTTCAGGCCTGCGGCCCGAACCGCCACCACGACCTCACCGGCGCCGGGCTCGGGGTCCGGGTGCTCGCGCCACTCGAGGGCGCCGTCGACGATCGTGACCGCGTACACGCGGGCTGTCTCAGGACCGCTGGTCGATGCCGACGTAGTCGCGCTCGGCCAGGCCCGTGTAGAGCTGGCGAGGCCTGACGATCTTCTGCTCCTGCTCCAGCAGCTCGACCCAGTGGGCCAGCCAGCCGGCGGCTCGGGGGATCGCGAAGAGCACAGTGAACATCTCGGTGGGGAAGCCCATGGCCTGGTAGATGAGGCCGGAGTAGAAGTCGACGTTCGGGTAGAGCCGCCGCGACGTGAAGTACTCGTCGGAGAGCGCGGTCTCCTCGAGCTTGAGCGCGATGTCGAGCAGCGGGTTCTTGCCGGTGATGGCGAAGACCTCGTCAGCCGTCTTCTTGATGATCTTCGCCCGGGGGTCGTAGCTCTTGTAGACGCGGTGGCCGAAGCCCTGGAGCAGGCCCTCGCCCTTCTTCACCGACTCGATGAACGCCGGTACCTGGTCGATCGAGCCGATCTTCTCGAGCATGCGGATGACGGCCTCGTTGGCGCCGCCGTGGCGGGGGCCGTAGAGGGCTGCCGCTGCGGCCGCGGTGCTCACGTAGGGGTCGGCGTGGGCCGAGCCGACGGTGCGCATCGCGGTGGTGCCGCAGTTCTGCTCGTGGTCGGCATGGAGGATGAACAGCACGTCGAGCGCACGGGCCAGAGCGGGGTTGGCGTCGTAGCGCGGCTCCGCGACCTTCCAGAGCATCGACAGGAAGTTGGCGGTGAAGCCGAGGGAGTTGTCGGGGTAGACGAACGGCATGCCCACGCTGGCCCGGTGGCAGGCGGCGGCGAGGGTCGGCATCTTGGCGATGAGCCGGACGATCTGCTTGTAGCGGTTGTCGGCGTCGTGGATCTGGCCGGCTTCGGGGTAGAAGGTCGACAGCGCGGCGATCGACGACACCAGCATCCCCATCGGGTGGGCGTCGTGGTGGAAGCCCTCGAGGAAGCGCTTGCGCACGTTCTCGTGGATGAACGTGTGGTACGTGATGTCGTGCACCCACGGCTCGTACTGCTCCTTGGTGGGCAGCTCGCCGTGGATCAGGAGGTAGGCGACCTCGAGGTAGCTCGACTTCTCGGCCAGCTGCTCGATCGGGTAGCCCCGATAGCGCAGGATGCCGTTCTCGCCGTCGAGCTCGGTGATCGCGCTCGAGGTGGCCGCGGTGGTCATCAGGGCCGGGTCGTAGAACCAGAGCCCTGGGAGCATCTTGCGCCAGGCGGAGGAGTCGACACCCCCATCGACGATCGGTACCTCGGTGGACTCGCCGGTGCGGTTGTCGGTGATCGTGATGCTGTCGGCCACGTCAGCCGAGACTAGCGAGCCTTGGGCTCGTCTCCGCGCGGAGGCTACAAGGGGCTGTTGTCGTGCTTGCGGGCGACGAGGCGCTCCTGCTTGGTCGAGAGCATCGACAGCGCCGCGGCGACCTCTCGCCGGGTGTCGGCCGGGTCGATCACCGCGTCGACGGAGCCGCGGTCGGCGGCGACGTAGGGGTTGAGGAACCGGGCGTCGTAGTCCCGCTCGAGCTCCTCGCGGCGCTCGGGCGTCTCGCGCCGGTGCAGGATCTCGACAGCGCCCTTGGCGCCCATCACGGCGATCTCCGCGGACGGCCAGGCCAGGTACAGGTCGCTGCCCATCGTGCGGCAGTCCATGACGATGTAGGCGCCGCCGTAGGCCTTGCGCAGCACGATGGCCACGCGGGGCACCGTCGCCCGGGCGTAGGCGAAGGCCAGCTGCGCCCCGTGGCGGATCATGCCGCGCCACTCGAGGTCCTTGCCCGGGTAGAAGCCGGGCGTGTCGACGAGCGTCAGCAGCGAGATGCCCATAGCGTCGCAGAACGACACGAACCGGGCGCCCTTCTGCGACGACGGGATGTCGAGGGTGCCGGCGATGGAGACCGGCTGGTTGGCGACGATGCCGACCGGTCGCCCGCCGATCGTCGCCAGCGCGGTGACCAGGTTGGGCGCCCACTGCGCCCTCAGCTCGAGCAGGTCGCCGTCGTCGACGATGGCCCGGGCCACGTCTCGCACGTCGTAGCCGCCGGTCGACGAAGCGGGGATGTGCTCGCCGGCCTCCGGCGTGAGCCGGTCGACGGGGTCGTCGGTCCACCATGTCGGCGGCTCCTCGTCGATCGAGGAGGGCAGGTAGGCGAGGATGTCGCTCAGCGCCGCCAGGGCCGCTTCGCGGTCCGGCACCACCAGCGCGGCGACCCCGGTGCTCGCCGCGTGTATGCCCACGCCGCCGAGCTCTGCGGCATCGAGGCTCTCGCCGGTGAAGGTCTCGACCATGCGGGGCCCGCTCACGAAGGCCTGCGCCTCCTCGGTCATCACGACCTGGTCAGCGAGGCCGAGGAGCAGCGCAGGACCCGACAGCACGGGGCCGGTCACGGCCAGCAGCACGGGGATCCGACCGGAGCACCGGGCCATGGCCCGCGCTGCGGTCCCCCAGCCGTGAAGCGCGGCGACGCCGTCGTTCACATCGGCACCGCTCGAGGACAGGATGCCGAGGAGGGGCAACCCGGCGTGGAGGGCGTGGTCGATCGCCGCCGCGAAGGTGTGGCCGTCGGCCTCGGATATGGCGCCTCGCCGGGTCTCGTCAGCGATCTCTACGAGCACCACCTCCCGGCCATCGATCGTGGTCAGCTCAGCGGCGAGCGATCCGGGGTGGTCGGCGGCGACGGGGATCAGCGACATGCCGTCGTGCGACCCAGCCGAGCCACGGCACGTTACGCCCGGCCCGCGGGGCCTCAGCGGCTAGGCCCCCTCGTCCACCTCGGCCAGCTTGTGGACGCCCTCTAGCTGGTCGGCCTCGGAGGCGACGACGTCGAGGACGGTCTGGCGCAGGGCCCGCGCCGGCGCCGATGGGAGCCCGCGCCGGCGTCGGGCCAGGCCCACGGACCTGCGGGTGAGGCCCTCCACCGCCACCCGCTCCCAGCGGCCCTCGAGCCAAGCCGGGGCCGCGGTGGCGGGTATGACCGCGGCCCCGAAGCCCTGGAAGGCGAGGGTGGCGACCAGGCGCAGCCCGTCCACCTCGGCCCGAGGACGGAGCACGACTCCGGCGGCGGCGGCCTCGGCGTCGAGCTCGTCGCGGAACGAGGTGCCCTTGGGTCCGAGGATCAGCTCGTGGTTGCCCAGCTCCTTGAGGGGCACCGACGTGCGGCCGGCCAGCGGGTGGCCGTCGGGAGCGATGATGAGGCGGTCCTCCTCGAACAGCGGCTCCGTGACCAGCTCGGGGTCGTTCACCGGGAGGTTCACGACCGCCAGGTCGAGGTCGTCGGACAGCAGCTGCGGCACGAGCGAGGTGGTGGTGGCGTCGACCACCACCACGTGGATCTTGGGGTGCACCATGGCCAGTCGCTCCAGCACCAGCGGTGCGAGCCAGCGTCCGGACGTGCCGATGCACCCGAGGCGCACATGACCGGTGATCTCGTCGCGCAGGGCCGCGATGTCGGCTGTGATCGCGTCGACCTCCACCTGGATGTGGCGAGCTCGCGCCACGACCGCCTCACCCTCCTGGGTGAGGCTGCCGCTCGAGCGATCGACGAGGGTGGCGCCGAGGTCGCGCTCGAGGCGGGCGATGTGGGTCGAGATGTTCGACTGCACCGTGTGGAGCACCCGGGCGGCGGCTGAGAAGCTGCCCACCTCCGACACGACGATGAGGGCGTTCAGCTGGCGTAGGTCCATCGCTAAACATGATGGCACCTATCGGAAACAACTGTTTGACGGATTGCTTGCTCACCTTTATCTTGATGGACAACACGAGGAAGCGTCCCACCCCCCCGGGACGCCCTCGAGAGCGAGCAGAGGCCGATGTCCCCCCGTCGGCCCGCCGCACGAAGCGGAACGCCGGCCCTCCCCCCGGGCCGGCGTTTCCGCGTCTCCCCACAGAGCGCGAAGGGAATCTCCGCGGATCTGTAATCGCGTGATGGGCTGCGTGCTCCCCCTGGTGTCCAACCACACCAAGGAGACAGTCCAATGCGCCTTCCCCGAATCCTCAACACCCGGGTCCGCGTCGCCGGAGCGGTCGTCGCCGCTGCAGTGCTCGTGCCCACCACCGCCGCGCTCGCGATCGTCGGTGGCTTCACCGACGTGCCCGACGGCCACTCCCATGCCGCCGGCATCGGCTGGGTGGCCGACAACGACATCACCTCCGGCTGCACGGCCACGACCTACTGCCCCAGCGACTTCGTCACCCGGGCCCAGATGGCCACCTTCATGCAGCGCCTCGCCGGACATGCCGCCGGTGTCGCTCCTAGCGTCGACGCCGACACCATCGACGGGCTCGACTCCACCGAGCTGCTCGCACTGGGCGGCGGCGGCACGCCGGCCAGCCCTGTCGGCGTGGCCACGAGCGCTGCGTCGTTCACGAGCAGCGACTCCGCGTCGTGGATCGATGTTCCCGGGGCCAGCACCTCGCTGACCGTTCCCGCCGGCTTCACAGCCACCGCGGTGGCCACCTTCACGGCTGAGAGCGTCTGCACCGGTACCGACTGGTGCAGCGCCCGCATCCTCATCGACGGCGTCCCCGCGGCGCCGGCTGCCGGCACCGACTACGCCTTCGACTCGAGCGACGCCGGAACCGAGACCGGTGACTCCTGGGAGTCGCGCACGATGCAGCAGGTCGTCGCCGGCCTGGCTGCGGGTCCGCACGACGTGAAGGTCCAGATCCGCTCCGTCGGCGGCTCGACCCTGCGGCTCGACGACTTCACCCTGACGGCGATCGGACACCTGGGCTGAGCCGATCGCAGATGCCGCGAACTGGTGCCGGTGTCGCCTTTCGGGCGGCACCGGCACCGGGCGCGTACGATCCCCGCGTGCGTGCGGACGCCGAGCTCGTCGAACGAGCAGCAGCTGGGGATCGCGACGCCTTCGCCGCGCTCTACGACCGGTACGCCACCCCGGTCCACGACCTCCTGCGGCGGATGCTCCGTGACGACCACGAAGCATCAGATGCGCTGCAGGACACCTTCATCACGGCGGGCGAGCGCCTCCACCAGCTGCGGGACCCGAGCCGGTTCCGGCCCTGGGTCTACGCCATCGCCCGCCGCCGTGCCTACCTCGTGACCAGCCGCCAACGCCGGTTCGAGACCCTCGAGGACGACGACGTGATCTCCGCAGAACCCGACTACTCAGAGGGCTTGGCCGCCGCCGAGCTGCGCGCCCTCATCGAGGGAGCCGCGGGTGGACTCGACGACAAGGACCGTCTCCTGCTCGACCTGCAGGTCCGGCACGGCCTCGAAGGCCAGGACCTCGCCGACGCGGTCGGAGTCGACCGGGGCCACGTGCACGTCATGGCCCACCGCCTGCGGGAGCGACTGGAGCGCTCGCTGGGCGCTCTGGTGCTGGTTCGGCACGGCCAAGCCGCCTGCGCTGCCCTCTCATCTGTGGTCGGAGCTGACGCGGCAGACGGGCAGCTCACGCCTGTCCTCCGCAAGCGCGTGAGCCGCCACGCCGACGACTGCGCCACCTGCACCGACGAGCGAGACCGCCGCCTCCGCCGCGAAGCGCTGCTCGGCCTCGTCCCGTTCGCTCCCGCTCCCGCCGGGGCTCGCGAGGCCGTGCTCGAGCGAGTTCAGCTGTGCAGCCACTCCGGAGCACCGTGGGACGGGCCCGACGGCTTCCCACCGGGTGCCGCCCGTGCTGGGCGCCGCCGGCATCGCCGCCGGTCTCTGGTGGCGCTGGTGCTGGCTCTGCTCGTGGTCGCGGTGGCGGCATGGGTGTCTGTGCTGGCTCAGCCGCTGCGCCCGGTCGTTGCGGTCGGCGACCCCGACACGACGGTGCCCTCAGCGCCATCTGCGAGCGACGTCGACCTGACCACGACCTCCGCTGGAGGCCCGACCGACCCGCTCACGACGACGCCCGCCTCTGACGGATCCTCGCCCAGCCCGAGCACGGCTGGCACCGAGCCTCCGGGCGACAGGCCGCGTCCCGCCGACACCACCGTGACGCTTCCGGGCGCAGGGCCCACCACGCCCTCACCCACGACGACTGCCGCCCCGCGTCCGACCACCACCACGACGCGGCCGCCGCGGACCACCACGACGACCAGCACCACCCAACCGCCCGTCGTCACGATCCCGCCGCGGGCGACCACGACCACCGTCGCCCCGTCGACCCGGGTCACCACGACGACGCGCCCCCGCAAGGTCCCCTGACCGGCGCTCCGATCTGCGGCTCAGTCCCCCCGATCGAGTCCTAAGGTGCCGGCATGGCCAGGGGAGCAGCGTTCTTCGATCTCGACCGCACGCTGCTGCGAGGCGCATCGGGGCCGGTGATCGCGGAGGCGCTGAAGGAGGCCGGCATCACCAGCCGGAGCCTCCCGGCCGAGCAGGTGGTGTACCGGCTCTACGACCTCTTCGGCGAGAACCGACCGACGATGGAGGTCACCCGTCATGCGGTGCGCTTCGCGTCGGGTTGGTCGCGGGAACGGGTGCAGGAGGCCGGCCGCGCCGCTGCGACGGGCCTGGCCCTCACGATCCAGCCGTTCGCCCGGCCGATCTTCGCCCAGCACCGGGCTGCGGGCCGGGCCCTCGTCCTCGCCACCACCACGCCCTACGACCTCATCGCACCGCTGGCCGAGGAGCTGGGCTTCGACGACGTGGTGGCCACCCGCTACCACGCCACCGACGGGCGCTACGACGGCACGCTCGACGGCGAGTTCGTGTGGGGCAAGGGAAAGCTCCGCGCCGTGCAGAGCTGGGCCACCGACGCCGGCGTCGACATGGACCAGAGCTGGGCCTACTCGGACAGCTTCTACGACGTACCGATGCTGACCGCCGTCAGCAACCCGGTGGTCGTGAACCCGGACCCTCGGATGCTGGCCGTGGCGCTGCTGCGGCGCTGGCCGGTCGTGCACCTGGACGTGCCGCAGGGCGTGCCCAAGCTCCCGGTCGTGGGCATCGAGCCGCAGCGGGCCCTCCTCTCGGTG
>DATCYI010000465.1:0-4344 GCA_036570385.1 Acidimicrobiales bacterium
GGCCGAGCAGACGGTGCTGCAGCGCGCGATCCCCTTCGAGCGCCAGGGCCGCGTGTTCGGCTTCGCCCAGATGGTCGAGAACGCCGCGGCGCCCGTCACCGCCATCGCCATCGGGCCGCTCACCGAGGTCGTGTTCATGCAGCTGATGACCGACGGGTTCGGCGCCGACTGGATCGGCAGCTGGTTCGGCACCGGATCGGAGCGCGGCATCGCCGTCGTGTTCACGCTCGCCGGCGTGACCGGTGTGATCGTCACGCTGCTGGCCCTCGGCTCGCGGTCGTACCGCAACCTCACCACCCTCCCGACCAGCGACCCCGATCCTGAACCCGGCCCCGAGCTGGCGCCCGCGTAGGAACCGCTAGCGCAGCAGGTCGCCAGCACGGGTCAGCTGGGCCGCGGCGGAGGCGACCATGCGCTCGACGATGGCGGCGGCGGGGTCGATGCTCGTGACGAGGTCGAGGCCCTCGCCGGCCCACAGGGCGCGGTTCGTGAAGTCGTCGGGCGCGGATGCGTCGTAGGTCGCCTTCAGCTCGGTGCGCTGATCTCGCACCCCGGCAGGATCGTCCTCCCAGCGCTGCACCAGCTGGTTGGTCACGACCCGGCCGTCGTAGCCGTCGGGCCAGGCGGGTCCCCTCACGACGTCGAAGACGGGCGTGCGACGCGTGTCCTCCGCGCCCGCCGCGACGAGCCCCGCGGCCTCGGCCGGGCTGCTCTGGGCCTCGACGGAGGCCAGGAAGCGGGTGCCCATGCTCACACCCGTGGCTCCGAGCATCAGCGCAGCGGCGAGGCCGCGGCCGTCCGAGATGCCTCCGGCCGCGACGACCGGGATGTCGCCGGCGCGGTCGACCAGCGATGGCACGAGGCCCATCGTGCCCCGGTCGGGCCGCCCGTGGCCGCCCGCGTCCCGACCCTGCGCCACCAGCACGTCAGCACCGGCTTCGAGGGCGCGGTCGATCTCGACGTCGGTCTGCACCTGGCAGATGAGCAGGGCCCCCGCGGCCTTGATCTCCTCGGCGAAGGGCCTGGGATCGCCGAAGGAGAGCTGCACGGCCGGGACCTTCGCCTCCAGCACGAGGCCGAGCGCCCGCGGCCGCTCGGCCAGCACGAAGGTGATGAAGCCGGCGCCCACCCGGGATCCTTCGGCTGCGGCCAGCTCCTGCTCCATCCAGGCCGGGTCGGCGTATCCACCGCCGAGCAGGCCGAGCCCACCGGCATCGGACACCGCGGCCGCGAGGCGGGCGCAGGCGGTGCCGTCCATCGGAGCCAGCAGGATGGGGTGGCGGATCCCGGCGAGGGCGGTGAGCGGGGTCGTGATCGTCGCGGCTGCAGGGTCCGTTGTCATGCCCTTCTTCTAGTGCTCGCTAGAGCGAACCGCCCCTCGATAGGGTTGCCAGAGATACCCCCCATGGGTATGCTGTCCGGGTCCCCAGAGCAGGAGGCTCCCATGAGCACCACCAGCACCTACACCGTCACCGGCATGACCTGCGGCCACTGCGTCGCCGCGGTCACCGAAGAGGTCAGCAAGATCGCAGGCGTCACCAACGTGGACGTCGAGCTCGACTCCGGTCGGGTCACAGTCGAGTCCGAGGGCCCCGTCGACGATGCAGCGCTGGCCGCGGCGGTCGACGAGGCCGGCTACTCGCTGGCGTCATGAGGCCCGGCTTCAAGCTGGGCGCCTACGGCCTGATCCTCGCCGTCATGTTCGGCATCGGGGCGGCCGTCGGCAGCGCAGTCGGTCCGCTCGAGATCGGCGACGAACCTGCAGGACACGAAGCACCTCCCACCGACACCGAGGCCGACGGCCACGGCGCCGAGGGCGGCCACGGAGCACCCTGATGAGCGACACGACCATCCCGGCCCAGAACGACAAGAGCGTCGACCTCGTGATCGGCGGCATGACCTGCGCGTCGTGCGCCGCGCGGGTGGAGAAGCGCCTCAACAAGCTCGACGGCGTCACCGCCACCGTGAACTACTCGACCGAGCGGGCCAGGGTGGCCTTCCCCGACGGCGTCGCACCCGAGGAGCTGATCGCGCAGGTCGAGGCGGCCGGCTACACGGCCCGCCTCCCCCAGCCCCCGGCCCCGGCCGAGACCGGCTCGGAACCGGCGCCCGACGACGAGACCGAGGCGTTGCGCACGCGCCTCATCACCTCCGCGGCCCTGGCCGTGCCGGTGATCCTGCTGGCGATGGTGCCGGCTCTGCAGTTCGACGCGTGGCAGTGGTTGTCGCTCACCCTCGCCGCTCCGGTGGTCACGTGGGGCGCCTGGCCGTTCCACCGAGCCGCGTGGCTCAACCTCCGCCACGCCACCGCCACCATGGACACGCTCATCTCGCTCGGCGTCCTGGCCGCCTTCGGCTGGTCGCTCTACGCCCTGTTCATCGGCACCGCCGGCGTGATCGGCATGACCCACGGCTTCAGCTGGACCGCCGAGCGCACCGCGGGCGCCTCGCAGATCTACCTCGAGGTCGGCGCGGGCGTGACCGTGTTCATCCTGGCCGGCCGCTACTTCGAGGCCAGGGCCAAGCGCCGCTCGGGCGCGGCGCTGCGGGCCCTGCTGGAGCTCGGAGCCAAGGACGTCGCCGTGCTGCGCGACGGCGCGGAGGTGCGCATCCCCACCGACGAGCTCGCCCCTGGCGACCGCTTCGTCGTGCGCCCGGGCGAGAAGGTGGCGACCGACGGCGTGGTGGTCGAGGGCACCTCGGCCATCGACGCGTCGCTGCTCACCGGTGAGCCCGTCCCTGTCGAGATCGCGCCCGGCGACGCCGTCACCGGCGCCACCGTGAACGCAGGCGGGCGCCTCGTCGTCGAGGCCACGCGCGTCGGCTCCGACACCGCTCTGGCCCAGATCGCCCGGCTCGTCGAGGACGCCCAGACCGGCAAGGCGCCCGTACAGCGCCTGGCCGACCAGGTGTCGGCGATCTTCGTGCCGGTGGTGATCGCGCTGGCGGCGGCCACACTCGGCTTCTGGCTCACCGCCGTGGCCACCGACAGCGCGCCGGTCGCCTTCACCGCGGCCGTCGCCGTGCTGATCATCGCCTGCCCCTGCGCCCTCGGGCTCGCCACGCCTACCGCGCTCATGGTCGGCACCGGCCGTGGCGCCCAGCTGGGCATCCTCATCAAGGGCCCAGAGGTGCTCGAGTCGACGCGCCAGGTCGACACGATCGTGCTCGACAAGACCGGCACGGTGACCACCGGGCGCATGGCGCTGGTCGAGGTCGTCACCACCGCCGACACCACCGCCGATGAGGCGCTGAGGCTGGCCGGCTCCCTCGAGGACGCCAGCGAGCACCCCATCGCTCGGGCCATCGCCAGCGGGGCGCGCGAGCGCGGCATCGCGCTGGCCGCGGTCGAGAGCTTCGCCAGCACCCAGGGCTTAGGGGTGCAGGGCGTGGTGGACGGCCACGCCGTGGTGGCCGGTCGCGAGAGCTTCCTCGCCGACTGGTCGCTCACCCTGCCGCACGACCTCCAGGCCGCGAAGGACGCGGCCGAGACCGCCGGCCGCACCCCGATCCTCGTCGGGTGGGACGGCATGGCCCGCGCCGTGCTCGTCGTGTCCGACACCATCAAGGACACGTCGCGCGAAGCTGTCGCCCGGCTGCGCGAGCTCGGGCTGCGACCCGTGCTGCTCACCGGCGACAACGAGCGGGCCGCACGCGCCGTAGCCGCCCAGGTGGGCATCGAGGACGTCATCGCCGAGGTGCTGCCTGAGGGCAAGGTCGACGTCGTCCGGCGCCTGCAGGGCGAGGGAGCGATCGTCGCGATGGTCGGTGACGGCGTGAACGACGCCGCCGCGCTCGCCCAGGCCGACCTCGGCCTGGCCATGGGCACCGGCACCGACGTGGCCATCGAGGCCAGCGACATCACCCTCGTGCGCGGCGACCTGCGGGCCGCCGGCGACGCCATCCGCCTGTCCCGCCGCACCCTCGCCACGATCAAGGGCAACCTGTTCTGGGCCTTCGCCTACAACGTCGCCGCCCTGCCCTTGGCGGCGGCCGGCCTGCTCAACCCGATGCTCGCCGGAGGGGCCATGGCCTTCTCCAGCGTCTTCGTCGTCTCCAACAGCCTGCGCCTCCGGAGGTTCCAAGCCCGATGACCGACTCGACCACCGCTGCCGCGCCCAGCCGCGGCTACACCATGAGCAAGGACGCCTACGCGAAGCGCCTCAGCCGCATCGAGGGCCAGGTGCGGGGCATCCGCCGCATGATCGACGAGGACACCTACTGCATCGACGTGCTCACCCAGGTCAGCGCGGCGACGAAGGCCCTCCAGTCAGTCGCCGTCGGCCTGCTCGACGAGCACGTCCGCCACTGCGTGAAGAACGCAGTGGCGGACGGGGACGGGGA
>DATCYI010000466.1:0-2789 GCA_036570385.1 Acidimicrobiales bacterium
GACGTGGCCGCGTTCGAAGCCGAGCTCGACCGTCGCCTGAGCGCCCTCATCCGCCAGCGCCCATCCGGCGAGCCCTTGGAGAGCCGCGACGCGATGGCCTTCGACGCCGCCATGGACATGGCGCAGCGCTCCCAGCGCGCCGACGACCCAGCCCCGGACGGTGCCGATGCCGGTGCCGACTCCCGTGACGGCTCGCCGAGCGCCGCCGAGCACGAGTCCGGGAACGGCTCGGCGGGCGAGGCCGTGGATGGATCCGGGAACGGTGCCGCCGAAGCGACGCCTGCTAGCTCCGCGAGCGGATCCGCTCGTGCGGCTCCTGGCAGGCGTCGTCAGCCTCCGCCGCAGCACCTGGCCCTGCTGCGCCTCGACGTATCAGCCCTGTGGAGGGGCTACGTCGAAGGCGACGAGCTCTGTGAGGTCGCCGGCCTCGGCCCCATCCCGGTCGAGGCCGCCCGCCGCCTGCTCGGCGACGCGGTCATCAAGCTGATCATCACCAAGGGCAACGCCGTCGCCCACGTCACCTCGCTGACCCGCGGCCCCACACAAGCCATGCGCTACGCCCTGCTGTGGAGCTCACCCACCTGCACCGTCGAAGGCTGCACCCGCACCATCGTCGAACACGACCACTGCTACGGCGCCGAATACCAGCACACCCGCCACACCCGACTCGACGAGCTCGACCGGCTCTGCAACCCCCACCACGACCTCCACACCCACCACCGGTGGGCCCTCGTCCCCGGCACCGGCAAACGCCCGATGGTCCCCCCAGACGACCCCAGACACCCCGCCAACGCGGCCACCGCCGCCCCCCGCGCCGGCCCCTCGACACCGGCCTCCTCCCAGCAGTCCGGCGAGACCACTCGCGCCGCGCCCTCCGAACGGCCAGCCGAGCCGTCAGGCACGCCTGCAGCACGGTCAGCTCCTGCCGCCGGCGCGGGTCCCGGGCCACCGATCAGCGCCAGCGACCCCGCAGTGCAGGCCCAGCTCCGCTCCGACATCGACCAGGCCATCGAACGTCGATCGCGGGCCATGCGCGACCAAGTCGGTGCCGGTCGCCTCGCCTGAGAACCGACGCTCGATGAACGCATCGCCCACCCGCCCCGCCGCTGAGACCAGCCCCAGCAACCGGGACCTCGCCTCGTGGTCGGCTGGTACCGACAGAAGTCCCTCGCCTACCGCCTCGGCGACCGGGCCCGCCGCTGCCGCAAAGCTCAAACCTCCGCCAACTGGGGATTGTCGCTCGAACGCTGGACAGATCGACGGGGCCGTCCTGGCCGAGCCGGCAGTTGTCGCTCAAACGCTGGACAGACCGACGGGGCCGTCCCTGGCCGAGCCAGCAGTTGTCGCTCCAACGCTGGACAGATCGCAGCCAGCGAGTGGAGCCGAACAGAAAGACGACGACGAAGACCGCAACCGGAGACCCGCGATGGACCTGCGACCGACAAGCGGACGCGAGCTCCGCTACACCCTCACGATCGTGCTGGCCGACGTCCGCCGCACGCTCACCGTGCCGGAGCTGCTCGACGCGCTGAACCGCCTCGGCATGACCGCAGCGGGTCGCCCCGCGAAGACGATCTCGGACGCGCTTCGCTGGGAGGTGCGAAAGGGCCGGGTGGTCCAGCCAGCACGAGGCCGCTACCGGACCGGCCGCATCCCACGCTCGACCCTGTGGTGGACCCGACAGCAGGCGTTCGCAGCCACCCATGAGCGGGAGAGCGCTGTCAGGTGAAGCGGGGCTCGCGCTTCTCGAAGAAGGCCATCGTGGCCTCGACCTGGTTGGGGCTGCCGATGAGCGACGCCATCGTGGTCCGCTCGTCGAGCAGCTGCTCGGCGACCGGGCGAGCGCCCGAGAGGTTGAGCAGGCGCTTGCCGTGGCGCAGCGCGTCGGGGCTCTTGGTGACGAGGTCGGCTGCGAGCTCCATGGCCGCGGCCCGGGGGTCGTCAGCCACCGAGGACGCGAGCCCGATGCGCACGGCCTCTTCGCCGCTGACCATGCGACCGGTGAACGTGAGCTCCTTGGCCCGTTCGATGCCGACCAGCTGCGGCAGGATGACGGTGCCGGTCATGTCGGGGATCAGGCCCCACCGAGCCTCGAGCACGGAGAGCTTGGCGTCGGGCGCCACGATCCGGATGTCGGCGCCCATGGCGATCTGGAGACCGCCACCGAGGGCGGGACCGTGGAGCGCGGCGATCACCGGGACGTCGAGCTCTTGCCACACCCAGGCCGCCTGCTGGCCGAGGTGGGTCATCCGGTCGCCGGTGTCCATGATCGATCCGCCCACACCGGCAGGTGCCGCTTCTTGCTCACGCGGCGACTCCTCCTTGGGTGCGCCGCCGCCGGCCATGGCCTGGAAGCTGCTGAAGTCGAGGCCGGCGCAGAAGCCCCGGCCCTCTCCCGACAGCACCACGGCGCGCACCGACGGGTCGGCCTTGAGGGACTCGCCGGCCTCGACCACTGCAGCGAACATGGCGGGGTCGAGGGCGTTGATCTTGTCCGGACGGTTCAGTCTGACGTCCGCGATGCCGACGTTTATGGAGATGTTGACGCGATCGCTCATCCGACGAGCATGCCAGGAGGCGCGCGACGACGCCGCCTCGGGCGGCGCGCGCGTCGGCGCGCCAGGATCCGAGCGAGCGGCTGCCGAAGCCAACACCGCAATGACCGCACCACGACGTCGCTACACCCCAGGACGCCTGCGCCACCTCACCGGCGCCGCCATCGCCGTTGCCGCTCTGCTGGCGAGCACGGCCGGACCGGTCAGCGGAGACACGTCGCAGACGCCCCGCAG
>DATCYI010000467.1:0-2543 GCA_036570385.1 Acidimicrobiales bacterium
TGGGAGGAGTGGGGCAACCCGGTGGACGACCCCGAGGTGTACGCCTACATGAAGGCCTACAGCCCGTACGACAACGTCGAGGCGAAGGACTACCCCAGCATCCTCGCGACCGGCGGCCTCAACGACCCCCGCGTGTCGTACTGGGAGCCCGCCAAGTGGATCCAGAAGCTCCGGATCAGCACCACGAGCGGCAAGCCGATCTACCTGAAGACCGAGATGGGCGCCGGCCACCAGGGCCCCAGCGGCCGCTACGACACCTGGAAGGACGAAGCCTTCGTCTTCGCCTACATCCTCGATGCCCTGAAGGGCACGGAGGACATGCCCAGGTAGCAGGCGGCGCCGCTGGGGGTGTGGGGGGCTCGGAACGCCCCCCACAAAGGCGCCGGAGAGCGGCTCCGCCGCTCGCAGGCGCACAGCAGCGCGAGCCGAAGGCGAGCACCGAGCCCTACCTCGCCGCAGCCCGCCGAAGGCGGGCGAGGACGAAGCCCTACCCGCCCTGTCCTGGCACCACCCGATATGCCTCGTAGACGCTGTCGATGCTGCGCAGGGTGGACAGCAGGGAGTCGAGGTGGGCGGGGTCGGCGAGCTCGAACTCGAAGCGCATCTTGGACACGCGGTCGGGCCCGGTGTGGGTGGTGGAGCTCAGGATGTTGACGTGGTGGTCGGCGATCGACGCGGCGACGTCACGCAGCAGGCGGCCGCGGTCGAGGGCCTTGATCTCGATGGTGGCGACGAAGGTGCCCTCGTGGGATTCGTCCCAGTCGACGTCGATGAGGCGGTCGGCCTGGCCCTGGGCGAGGGACATCGCGTTGGCGCAGTCGGCGCGGTGGACCGACACGCCACGGCCGCGCGTCACGAAGCCGAGGATCTCGTCGCCGGGCACCGGGGTGCAGCACCGCGACAGCCGGACCATGACGTCGTCGAGTCCCTCGACGTGGACCCCGGCCAGCGGGCGGTTGCGCGACGCCGGTCGGCGAGGCTGGCGGACGGTGGTGGGGAGGACCTCGTCGTCCTCGCTGGTGGGGTCGACCTCGCGCACCTTGCGGGCGATCCGGGCCGCGATGGCCTTGCCCGACACGTGGTTCTCGCCGACGGCGGCGTGCAGCGCGTCGAGATCGACGTAGTTGAGCTCCTTGGCGATCTCGTGGAGCACGTTGCCCGCGGCCAGCTTCTGCACGGGCAGGCCCTCGCGGCGCAGGGCCTTGACCAGCTCCTCGCGCCCGTTCTCGATCGCGTCTTCGCGGCGCTCTCGCGAGAACCACTGGCGGATCTTCGAGACGGCGCGGGGCGTGGCCGCGATGTGGAGCCAGTCGCGCGACGGCCCCGCGCCTTCGACCTTGGAGGTGAAGATCTCGACGGTGTCACCGGACGACAGCTTCGAGTCGAGCGGCACCAGGCGCCCGTTCAGGCGGGCACCGATGCAGGCGTGGCCGACGTCGGTGTGGATGGCGTAGGCGAAGTCGATGGGCGTGGCGCCTGCGGCCAGGGTGACGACCTTGCCCTTGGGCGTGAAGACGAAGACCTCGTCTTGCTCGAGGTCGATCTTCAGGTTCTGCATGAACTGGTTCGGGTCGGACGTCTCCGACTGCCAGTCGATGATGCGGTTGAGCCAGGCCACGTCGGCGACCGCCGCGCTGGAGCCGTCGTCCTTGTACTGCCAGTGCGCGGCGACGCCCTGCTCGGCGCGCGCGTGCATCTCGTAGGTCCGGATCTGCACCTCCACCGCCTTGCCCTGCGGACCGATCACCGTCGTGTGCAGCGACTGGTAGAGGTTGAACTTCGGCATCGCTATGTAGTCCTTGAAGCGGCCCTGCACCGGCTTCCAGGTGGCGTGGATCGAGCCCAGCGCGGCGTAGCAGTCCTTCACCGAGTCGACGATCACGCGGATGCCGACGAGGTCGAAGATGGCGTCGAACTCGCGGCCCTTCACGACCATCTTCTCGTAGATGGAGTAGAGGTGCTTGGGACGCCCGGTGACCTCGGCGTTGATCCGCAGCTCGGCGAGGCGCTCCCGCACCTGCTCCAGGACCTGGGTGAGGTAGATGTCGCGCTCGGGGCTGCGGGTGGACACCATGTGGTCGATCTCGGCGTAGCGCTTCGGGTGCATCGCCGCGAACGAGAGGTCTTCGAGCTCCTGGCGCACCTCCTGCATCCCGAGGCGGTGAGCGAGGGGAGCGTAGATCTCGAGGGTCTCCCGAGCGGTGCGCTCCTGCTTCCACGCCGGCATCGCGGCGATGGTGCGCATGTTGTGGAGCCGGTCGCAGAGCTTGATGATCAAGACCCGCAGGTCCTTGGCCATCGCCACGAGCATCTTGCGCATGGAGGCCGCCTGCTGGGCCTCCTTGGTGTCGAACTTGATGCGATCGAGCTTGGTGACGCCGTCGACGATGGCGGCGACGTCGGAACCGAAGTCGGCTTCGAGGTCGCTCAGGTCGAGACCGGTGTCCTCCACGGCGTCGTGCAGAAGCGCGGCGGCGACGGTGATGT
This sequence comes from Acidimicrobiales bacterium, assembly GCA_036570385.1. Lineage (GTDB taxonomy): Bacteria > Actinomycetota > Acidimicrobiia > Acidimicrobiales > VFJN01 > VFJN01. Next base: position 2,488 of record DATCYI010000467.1, read on the forward strand.
CGTCGAGCCCTAGGTCGGCGACGATGCGCGCCACGGCCAGGGGGTGCTGGATGTAG
>DATCYI010000468.1:0-4805 GCA_036570385.1 Acidimicrobiales bacterium
CTTGAAGATGTCCTGCAGGAGGATGGTGTCGCCCTCCATGCCCTGCACTTCCGTGACCGCTGTGATCACGCGCCGCCCGTCGGTCATGCGAGACACCTGGAGGATCACGTCGATGGCCGACGCGATCTGCTCGCGGATGGCGCGCATCGGGAGGTCGTAGCCAGCCATCAGCACCATCGTCTCGAGGCGGCTGATGGCGTCGCGCGGTGCGTTCGCGTGCACCGTCGTCATGGAACCCTCGTGGCCCGTGTTCATCGCCTGGAGCATGTCGAGCGCCTCGGCGGCGCGGCACTCGCCCACGATGATGCGGTCGGGCCGCATGCGCAGCGCGTTCTTCACGAGATCACGGATCGAGATCTGCCCCGTGCCCTCGGCCGAAGCCGGCCGGGTCTCCAGCGCGATCACGTGCGGCTGCTGCAGCTGCAGCTCTGCCGAGTCCTCGATGGTGATGATCCGCTCACCGTCCGGGATGAACGCCGACAGCACGTTCAGGTTCGTCGTCTTGCCTGTGCCCGTGCCTCCCGAGACCAGCACGTTGAGCTTGCCCCGCACACAGGCCTCCATCACCGTGACGAGGTCGAGCGTCCACGTGCCGAAGTTGATCAGGTCCTTCGCCGTGTAGGGATCCTTGGAGAACTTGCGGATGGTCAGGACGGCGCCGTGCAGAGCCAGAGGGGGGATGATGGCGTTGACGCGGGATCCATCCGGAAGCCGGGCGTCGACCATCGGGGACGCCTCGTCGACGCGACGGCCCACGGCCGAGACGATCTTGTCGATCACCGCGCGGTACTGAGCCTCGTCGGTGAAGGACAGGTTCGTCTGCTCGATCCGGCCGCCGCGCTCCACCCAGATGTCGTCGTGGGCGTTGCACATCACCTCGGTGACGGTCTCGTCCGCGAGCAGCGGGTCGAGCGGCCCGTAGCCGAGCGTGTCCGACATCATCTCCTGGACGAAGCGCCGCCGCTCCAGGGGCGTGACCTGCACGTCCTCGCGCTGGAGGATGCGGTCGAGCGCCCCCTTCACCTCCTGCGCCAGCTCGTCGGCGGTCAGGCCCTGCATCTTCGGCGCGACCTCCTCCATCACGAGGTCGCGCACCTTCTTCTTCGTGGCATCCCAGGTCGAGGCCGTACGGGCCTTGGCCGGCCGGCTGCGCTTCGCCGAGGCGGCGGCCGGGGCCGAGCCGGCGCTGTCGTCGGCCTCGCGGCTCTCCTCCTGCTCCAGGGCTGCGAGCTTCTCGGACAGCTTCATCGGTGGTCTCCTGCGACGGGGCGCGAAGGGCGCCGGATCACGAGCTCTTCGACCAGCGGCTGAACAAGCTGGCCTTCTTGGGCGTGGACTCCTCGACCGCCCGCGCTTGGGCCTCCTCGGGCAGCACGAGCTTCATCCCAGACGCCATGCGCCGGCTGATCTCGGCGGTCGGCGACGCGGCCATCACCGGCATGCCGAGGTTGATCGAGCGGCTCACCTCCTTGGCGTACGGGAGCACCGACTCGAAGCCCTGCGGGAACAGCTTCGTCACCTGCTCGATGTCGATGCCCACGTCGGTCTCGGCCTTGTTCAGGATCAGCCTGACGTTCGCGGTCGGGACCTTCAGGCGCTCAAGGGTGCCTAGGAAGACGCTCATGTTGCGCACGCTCGGAAGGTCGAGCGTCGCCATCACGTAGAGCATGTCGGAGAGGTCGAACGCGGCGAGGACCGTCTCGGCGAGCGCCGGGGGAGTGTCGACGATCACGTAGTCGAAGCGGTTGCGCAGCGCCTCGATGATGCGGGTCACGTCGGGCGGGCTGATGCGGTCCGCCTCTGACGGCTCGCGCGGCGCGGACAGCACGCTCACGTTCGTCTCGTGGGTGACGCAGTACTCCTCGATGTGCGCCTGGAGGTCGGTCTCGTCGGTGTCCTCGCGCTGGAGGGCGTCGAAGATCGTGTACTTCGGCCGCAGGCGCAGCGCGGTCGACACCTCGCCGAACTGCAGGTCGAGGTCGACGATGCAGACCCGCTTCTGCGTGAACCGCGTGAGGAAGTAGGCGAGGTTCGTGGCGTAGAACGTCTTGCCGCAGCCGCCCGTGGCCGACGAGATCGTGTACACGGTGCCCGGGCCTTCGGTGGTCGGGCTGGCGCCACTCGACACCGCCACCGCGGCGGGCGAGCTCGACGGCGCGAGGCCCGCGAGCTCGATGCCGCGCTCCACCGCCTCGGCCAGCTCCTTGTCGTCGACCGGCAGCTGGAGCAGGTCGACCGCGCCGGTGCGCACGATGTCACGGAGGCTGGCATCGGGCCGACGGCTGAACGCCATGACGACGCTCATGGCCGGCAGCTCTTCGTGGATGAGGCGCAGCCGGGCCAGCCCGGAGCGCGTGCCGAGGCTCGGGCCGGCCACGAGGAGAGCGAACGGGCCCTCCTGCTCGAGCACCTCCGCCACGTTGCCGACCCGCTGGCAAACGGTCACCTCGGGTACCGGCTCCAGCTCTGCGCAGGCGACGCGGAGCTGGTCGGCGAGGGTCTCGCTGCGGTCGAGGACGAGGATCTTCGGTGCGTTCATCCGGCCTACCCGTTCACAGCCACATTGGGCTCTTCGCTCAGGATCGTCTCCTGATCTTGCCCCGGAGTGGGCCCGGCAGGCGGGGCATCCTTGGCCGGCAGGCCGGCGTAGAGGCTGGCGAACTCCGTCTGGAAGATCACCTTCTCAGCGTCCTCGGGGGTGAGCGCGAGCAGGTAGGTCACGGCGCTGGTGCTGGGTCGCTGGTCGGCCGCGGCATCGGTCGTCGCTCGGCCGCGTCGTGGAGCGATGGTCGTGTCGACGTCGAGGACCGCCACGTTGGTGAGGAGCAGCTCGACCCGAGGGGTCACCCGGTCGGTGACGGCGATCGGGTACACCCCGTAGAGGTTGATGCGATCTCCAGCGCTCACGTAGCCGGCGGCGCCGGGCACGAAGTCGATCTGCACGGCCACCGCGTCGTGGCCCTCGGGGACGTCGAAGGTGCGGCTGGCCATCTGCACGCCGGCACTGATGATCTGCTGGTCCTTGGCGAAGCCCTGCACGAACGTTGCGCCGTCGAGCTGGTTGAGGCTCTGCACCGCACCCGGCACCATCTCGCCGACCTCGATCTCCACGACTCGCAGGCCGCCCTGCTCTATCAGCTCGTCGGCCAGGGCGCCGGCAGCCACCTCGTTGGTGGCCACCACGACCGAGACCGGTCGTGCCTGATCGCTCGCTGAGTCGCCGTCGTCGTCATCGGTGAGCAGGAAGACGATCACACCACCGACGATGAAGAAGGCGATCCCGAGGATCACGAGCAGGTTGGAACGACGACGCACAGCGCCTCCAAGGTTGTTGCGCCCGCCAGGCGCGTCTGATCTGGTCCCCGCCGCCCGTCTGTCCTGTGTGCGGGGCTGCGGGGATTGTCGGCATCTTCCGACTAGGAGAACATCCCCCGATCGGACTATTGAGAATGGCTAGATGTGACTAGTCACCCGGTTGACACTGGATCGTGGGCTTCGGTCCGTCCGACCGCAGAGGTACCGTTCGCCCGTGCTCCTACTAGGTCTCACCGGAGGTATCGGCTCCGGCAAGTCGACCGTCTCCTCCCTGCTCGCCCAGCGTGGCGCCGTGATCATCGACGCCGACGCCATCACCCGAGAGCTCCAGGCGGCGGGTTCGCCGGTGTTCGACGCCATGGTCGCGCGGTTCGGGTCCGGGATCGTCGGGGCTGACGGCGAGCTCGACCGCCAGGCCGTGGCCGATCTGGTGTTCAACGACGGGCAGGCGCTCGCAGACCTCAACGCCATCGTCCACCCCGCTGTGGGGCTCGAGATCGCCCGGCGCCTCGAAGCCGCGGCCGGCAGCGACAACGTCGTGGTGCTCGACGTGCCGCTCCTGGTCGAGTCGGGCCGGTCCGACATGGCAGCCCTCGTGGTCGTCGACGTCGACCCTGACGTGGCCCTCGAGCGCCTCGTGGAGCACCGGGGCATGAAGGCCGAAGACGTTCGGGCCCGGATGGCTCGACAGGCCACCCGCGAAGACCGCCTCGCGCGAGCCGACCGCGTGATCGACAACTCGGGCAGCCCTGCCGACCTGGCCGACCAGGTCGAGGACCTCTGGGAGCACCTGAGATCCCTCGGAGCCACTCAGGGCACTGCCGGGTAGTGGCGTCGTGGAGCGAGGAGGAGCGGGGTCCTCGGCGGTCCGCTGAGGTCGACCTCCTCGGTGTCTTCGCGGTCCTGTGGGCGCTGGCGGCGATCTGGCACCTGCTGGGCGCCACGACCTCGTCGCCTGCATGGGCACAGGCGCTCCTGACCGCTGGCGTCGCGGCCGTGCTGCTGCGGCCCGGTGCCGTCGCGCCGCTTGCCCTCCTCGCCGTCGGCGGGCTGGTGACGATGTGGGAGGAGGCGCCGGTGCTCGGCAACCACTGGTTGCTGGCCGGGTGCGTGAACCTCGTCATCCTGATGGCCGTCCTGGTGGCCGCCGCCAGGCGTCGCTTCGGCGATCGCGTCGACCTCGCCAACCGCATCCTCCCCGCAGCCCGGCTCTGCCTGCTCGGCTTCTACGCCTTCGCCGCGTTCTCGAAGCTCAACAGCGCCTTCTTCGACCGGACGGTGAGCTGCGCCGTCTACTACTTCCGCGAGTCGACCGACTCGCTCGGGCTGAGCGCCCTGCGCCTCGGCGACGCAGCGTGGCTCGAGCAGGCCGTCATCGTCGCGGTGGTGGCCATCGAGCTCGCCGTGCCGTTGCTCCTCGTGTTTCGGCGCACCCGCGGGGCCGGCGTGATGGTGGCTCTCGTCTTCCACGCCGTGCTGGCGCTGGATCG
>DATCYI010000469.1:0-3080 GCA_036570385.1 Acidimicrobiales bacterium
CTTGGCGGTGACGTCGCGCTCGCCGGCCACCCCCGCGGCCTTGCGCTGCACCGACACGGCCAGCGCGCCGACCGAGGCCACCAGCACGCCGGCACTGGAGACCTCTCGCAGCACCACCCCGTCGCCGTAGCGGAGCCCGGCCACGAGCGCGCCGAGCGCCATCAGCGCGAATGTGCCGCGCTGGATCCAGCCGTAGCCGAGGCTCACCTCGCGGCGACGGGTCGTGATCCAGAGGAACAGAAGCCCGCCGACGGCCCATTGCAGCAGGAAGGTGGCGGCGTCGAGGCGGATCACAGCGAGTCGAGCGTAGGAGGGCGGCGTGGCCCGGGGCGAAGTCGGGTGCTCAGAGCAGCGCGAGGTCGTGGTCGGCGCGGTTGAGGGCGTCGGGGCCCTCGGTGGCGGCGACCACTATGTCCTCCAGCCGGAAGCCGAAGCGGCCCTCGACGTAGATGCCGGGCTCGACCGAGAAGGCGTGACCCGGCTCGAGCGGGGTGGCGTTGCCCGAGACGATGTAGGGGTCCTCGTGCTCCTCGACGCCGATGCCGTGGCCGGTGCGGTGGATGAACTGCTCGCCCCAACCGGCCTCGGTGATGACGCTGCGGGCCGCGGCGTCGACGGCTTCGCACGTGGTCCCGACCGTGGCCGCGGCGACCGCTGCCTGCTGGGCGCTGAGCAGCACGGCGTAGGCCTCGGCCACCTCCGGGTCGGGCTCGCCCAGGGAGACGCAGCGGGTGATGTCGGAGCAGTAGCCCACGCCGTCGTCGTCGAGCATCGTGCCCCCGAAGTCGCAGAGCACGGCCTCGCCCTCGCGGATCACCCGGTCGCCCGGTTCGTGGTGCGGGCTGGCCGCGTTGGCGCCGGCGGCGACGATGGCGAAGTTCACCCGGTGGTGGCCCTCGGCCAGGATCCGCCGGCCGAGCTCGGCCGACACGTCAGCCTCCGTGCGCCCGACCAGCTCGATCTCGCCGGCTTGGAGCTCGGCGGCGATGCGGTCGACGGCCGCTCCGGCCCGTCGCAACGCCTCGATCTCGGCGGCGTCCTTCACCGCTCGGATGGGGCCGAGCACATCGCCCGCCCGGGTCCACGTAGCGCCTCCGACCGCGGCCTGCAGGTCGATCACGAAGCGGGCCCACGTGCGGTCGCCGATGGCCAGCTGCCGCGCTCCGCCGAGCAGGTCGCCGACGATGGCGATCGGGTCGTCCGTCTCGCCCCACGGCCGCACCGCGAACACGTCGGGCCGCTCGACGACCCGCCGCGCCTCGAGCCGCGGCACCACCAGGGTCGCCTCGCCGTCCCGGGGCAGCACGAGCATCGTGAGGCGCTCGAGCGGCATCGCCTCGTAGCCCGTCAGGTAGGGCAGGTCGGGCCCGACCGACAGCAGCACCGCGTCGAGGCCCAGCTCGGCCATGCGGCCACGCACCCGGTCGACCCGATCAGCGAAGAGAGATTGGCCCATCCCCCCAGGATGCCAGCCGACCACCAGGGCCCCCCGCAGCCAACGACCAGGGACTGACGAACCTGCGGCCATTCCTCGCGGTTTTCCGCGGGTTTGGGCCGCAGGTTGAACCGGGGGTCAGCGAACCTGCGGCCATTCCCCGCGGTTTTCCGCGGGTTTGGGCCGCAGGTTGGATCGGGAGTGGAGAGGGGTGGGTGGGACAGGCTGGTCTTGCAACCGGTCAGTCCGAGAGGGCGGGGAGGCCGTCGATGCTCTCGGAGTTGCGGGTGGCCCAGTACTCGGCGAGGCCGTCGTCGCCCCGGCGATCGGCCCACTCGATGAGGGTGGGGCGCTCCTCGCGGTACTCCATGAACGGGATCGAGTAGCCGCAGGACGTCTGCACCCGGTCGATGTCGACCTCGATGATCGCCCGGGCACCGGACAGCGCCGGGAAGCGAGGTGCGAGGGCCTCGTACTCAGCGGACCCGATCACGTGGTGACGCCCGGTGCCGAAGAGCCGAAGCACGAGCGGCGGCCCCTCGAAGGCGCAGAACATGATCGTGATGCGCCCGTTCTCGCGGGTGTGAGCGATGGTCTCGGCCCCGCTGCCGGTGAGGTCGAGGTAGGCGACGGAGCTGGGCCCGAGGACCCTGAGCGTGTCGTGCCCCTTCGGCGACACGTTCACGTGCCCGCCCTCGAGGGGCGCCGACGCCACGAAGAACACGTGCTGGGCACCGATCCACTCGGTGAGCTTGTCGTCGAGTGCGTCCATGACCTTGCCCATCGCCGGATTCTGCCAGGGCCCTCCCGTGCGGGACCTAATGAGATCGCGGCGACGTGGCGTGCGCCCTTGGACGCGCCGGTGAGCGGCCGCGGGGCGCGGTCGCTCACTGGGTGGGGCTCGGATCGTGTGTTTGGGGGTTGGTCCGTGCGCCCCGCTCGCTCAGGCGGCGAGGCGGAGCTGGGGTGGGTGACTTCGTCGGGTCGTGCCGTCGGGTCCGGTGACCTCGAGGACCCCGGTGTCATCCATGGTGATGTGCCAGCCCCGCCGGTGGATGAGGTGGTGGTGCCTGGAGCAGAGCAGCACCAGGTTGGAGAGCTTGGTGGGCCCGCCTCGTTCCCAATGCCAGATGTGGTGCCCGTCGCACCACTCCGGCTTGCGATCACAGCCTGGGTACCGGCAGTGCTGATCCCTCAAGACGAGGGATGTGTACACCGCAGCCGGGATCGAGCGGGTCGAGCGCCCGTAGTCGAGGATCGACGACTTCCCATCGGTGATGACCCGATGGAGGTTCGCGTCGCAAGCCAACGCGTGCAGCGTCGCGGCGTCGACTGATGATCCGTTGAGCATCCGCCCCGGCCCACCGTTGAGGAGGTCGGGCAGGTCGACGACCACGTTCAGGTGAGGGCGGCGGCGCTTGCCGAGCTTGCCGGCTTGGTGATCGAGGAAGAACCGGCACACATCCGCGAGCGCTTGCCCCTGCTTCTGAGCAAGGGTCCGCCGCTCACCTTCCGCGTCCGGTGACGAAGCAAGGTCGAGGGCCCGTTCGATGACCTCGGTCTCCGCCGAGTCGAACGACCCCGACAGATGCCCCCGCCCATCCAAGGATCGTGACAGCCGCGCCTCGGTCGGAGGCGGTGGCGG